>DMKK01000133.1 GCA_003454335.1 Gammaproteobacteria bacterium
GACAAAATTATTGACCAGCACGGTGCTGACCAGGATTAGTGCAAGTTCAGTCATTGATTATCTGCACATAAGATTCCGGGAAACCTGCAGGAGTGGCCTTGGCCACGAACTGATGCGGGGTAAAAACCCTGTTCGCGTGCAAGTTCGCTCCTGCGCTATCATCGTTCAATACAAACTCTATTTAACGCGCATTCCGGGTTCCGCACCATCATCCGGATGCAGTACAAACAGGTCACTGCCACCTGGTCCGGCGGCCAGCACCATGCCTTCCGATACTCCGAAACGCATCTTGCGCGGGGCAAGGTTGGCAACCATGACGGTCAGCTTGCCTTCCAGTGCTTCCGGTGCATAAGCGGACTTGATGCCGGCGAAGACATTGCGGGTTTCGCCGCCGATGTCCAGTGTCAGCTGTAACAGCTTGTCGGCACCTTCAACGTGCGCCGCCTTGCTGATGCGGGCAATGCGCAGGTCGAGTTTTGCAAAGTCCTCGAAAGAAATGGTTGCTGCAATCGGGTCTGTCGTTGACGGTCCGCTTGCAGCTGTCCCGGGTGCTGCTGTCGTGGTACCAAGACTGTCTTTCGAATCTTCCAGCATGGCGTCTATTTTCTCCTGTTCAACGCGTGTCATCAGCGGTTTGAATTTGTTGATGGTGTGACCGGTCAGGGGTGTGTCGATACTGTCCCATGTCATGGCCGGTAATTGCAGAAAAGTTTCCACGTCAGCCGCCATGGCCGGCAGTACCGGTTGCAAATATGTCATCAGTACCCGGAACAGATTGAGGCCGACACTGCAGACGTCCTGCACCATCTGTTCCTTGCCGGCCTCTTTTGCCAGCACCCAGGGTTTGTTGGCATCGATGTACTGGTTGGCCCTGTCGGCCAGTGCCATGATCTTGCGAATGGCCTGACCAAACTCGCGCCGTTCGTAATCCCCGGCAATGGCATCACCTTCGTCAACAAAGGCCTGATACAGGCCGGACTCGGTGCACTGGTCTGACAGTTGACCGGAAAAACGTTTGTTGATGAACCCGGCGCAGCGGCTGGCTATGTTGACTACCTTGCCTACGAGGTCGCTGTTGACCCGTAACACAAAGTCTTCAAGATTAAGATCGATGTCATCAACGCCGCTGCCCAGTTTGGCGGCGAAGTAATAACGTAAATACTCCGGGTTCAGGTGGTCCAGGTAGGCGCGTGCATTTATAAAGGTGCCCCGTGACTTGGACATCTTCTGGCCGTCAACGGTCAGAAAGCCGTGGGCAAAAATTGCCGTGGGGGTACGATAATTTGCGCCCTTGAGCATGGCAGGCCAGAACAGGGCATGGAAATTGATGATGTCCTTGCCAATGAAATGGTAGAGCTCGGTGTCCGAGTCGCTGTTCCAGTACTGGTCGAAGTCCAGTTCCGGGTTGCGGTCACAGAGGTTTTTAAAGCTGGCCATGTAGCCGATGGGAGCATCCATCCATACATAGAAGTATTTGTCCGGGTGCCCCGGTATTTCGAAACCGAAGTAGGGGGCATCACGGGAAATTCCCCATTCCTGCAAGCCGGCCTCAAACCATTCTTCTACCTTGTTGGCGACTTCTGTTTGCAGGTGTCCCGCCTTGATCCATGTTTTCAGCAGGTCTTCAAAGTCGGTCAGTTTGAAGAACAGGTGTTCGGTTTCCTTCTCGACGGGTGTGGTGCCGGAAATAGCCGATACGGCATTTTTCAATTCAGTGGGTGCGTAGGTGGCCCCGCAGGCCTCGCAGTTGTCACCATACTGGTCCGCGGCACCGCAGCGGGGGCACTCGCCCTTGATAAAACGGTCCGGCAGGAACATGTTTTCCTGCGCGTCGTAGGCCTGGGTGATGGTGCGTGATGCGATATGCCCGCCCGCCTGGTTACGTTCGAATACCTGTGCTGCAAGCGTGCGGTTTTCGTCCGAATGGGTGCTGTAATAATTATCGAAGCTGATATTGAAAGCCGCAAAGTCTGCCTGGTGCTCCAGTGCAGAAGCGGCGATTAACGCTTCCGGCGTAATGCCTTCCTGGCGCGCGCGCAGCATGATAGGCGTGCCGTGTGCATCATCGGCACACACATAGGTGCAATGCTGGCCGCGTAATCTTTGAAAACGTGCCCAGATATCCGTTTGGATATATTCGACCATATGGCCAATGTGGATAGGCCCATTGGCATAGGGGAGTGCGCTGGTGACCAGAATTGTGCGGTTTTTTTGACTCATGCGCCTGCTGTCCGGATTAAAACCCTGATACTAGTATGAATATTGGTGCGATTATTCGGGCGCTTAGTATGCCATAGACCAGCGGGGCGTGGGGATTGCTGCGATTGAACAGTGGGACGGTCAGGATGAGATCGTGTACAATTCGCGGTCAATTTTACCGGGCTGTCAGACAAACGGCGGCTGGATTCTCAGGAGTAGAGCAATGGCTGAAGTAACCCAAGCCCAGATTGAAGAACAACTGGCAACTTATGTAGACCCTTACCTGGAAAGGGACCTGGTTTCGACCAAGTGTGTCAAGGATATATCGGTCGATGGCGATAGCGCCTCGGTAAGCGTGGTGCTGGGTTTCCCGGCCAGCGGTTACCATGCAGAGCTTGCTGAAAAGCTCAAGGGACTGGTTGAGTCCATCGACGGCATCAATACCGCGAAGGTCGACGTTTCCACCAAGGTTTCTGCACATTCGGCCCAGAAGGGCGTCAAGCACATCGA
>DMKK01000172.1:0-3459 GCA_003454335.1 Gammaproteobacteria bacterium
GGTCAGCGCTCCTCCACCTCCCCCAAGGGAGGTTTTTTAAAGCGCGGTTATCATAACCGCGCTTTTTTTTTGCCTACAGGACGTAGGTAGGTCGCGGGAGGCATGGATGCCGTGAGCGATCTCTTAACGCTGCCCATATGTTATGGGTGTCGATTTTGCCTGCAGGGACATACAGGTGTTGTGTGAGGGCAGGATGCCCGCCCATAGCGACATTCGCCAGAAAAAACACAGAAACCTCCTTGTAAGTTAGCGGCGTCTTTTGTAACATCCTCGCTCTTTGATTTGGCATGATCCAGAGTTAACACGAATGAAGACATTTTCTGCGAAAGCACATGAAGTAAATCGCGACTGGTATGTCGTTGATGCCCAAGGTAAAACGCTTGGCCGCCTGGCCTCTGAGGTCGCGCGTCGTTTGCGCGGTAAGCATAAGCCTGTCTATACGCCGCATGTTGATACGGGCGACTATATTATTGTTGTCAATGCTGACAAGGTGCACGTCACGGGCAACAAGGCGTCTGACAAGATTTATTACCATCACACCGGTTATATCGGCAATCTTAAATCAGCCAGTTTTGACCAAATGCAGGCGAAGGCGCCGGGCAGGGTCATTGAGCTCGCCGTCAAGGGTATGTTGCCAAAGAACCCGTTGGGTCGTGCCATGTTTCGCAAGCTCAAGGTATATGCCGGTCCTGATCACCAGCATGCCGCCCAGCAGCCAAAATCACTGGATTTCTAGCTGAACCTGGCTAGTAGGCAGATTTTAATTAACAGATAACAGACGGCCAGAGCGCGTCAGTAACAGGAACCCCAGCATGAGCGACACTTTATACAGTACCGGACGCCGTAAAACTTCCACTGCGCGCGTTTTTCTACGCAAGGGCAAGGGCGATATAACCGTAAACAAGCGTCCGCTCGATATCTACTTTGGTCGTGAGACAGCCCGCATGATCGTGCGGCAGCCACTGGAAACTTCAAATTTGCTGGATAACTTTGATATTACAGTGACCGTCAAGGGTGGCGGTATGAGCGGGCAGGCAGGTGCCATTCGCCATGGCATTACCCGCGCATTGATGAAGTACGACGGCGAGCTGCGTCCATCCCTGAGGCGTGCAGGTTTCGTGACACGCGATGCCCGCCAGGTGGAGCGTAAAAAGGTCGGTCTGCACAAGGCCCGTCGCGCACCGCAGTTCTCCAAACGCTAAGTCGCTACTTGGCGGATCGTCTAACGGTAGGACAGTGGTCTCTGACACCACTAATCTAGGTTCGAACCCTAGTCCGCCAGCCAAAAATGGAACCCGCCGGAAGGCGGGTTTTTTTTTGGGGTGGACCAGGATGATAACTGGCAGTGCGTAATTGCGGTAGCCCGCCATGAATAGTACCCGGGCAACCGAATACAAGGCGCGCGCCGACGCTTTTGCCGCGCAGGGCGACACCGAGCGCGCGATAAGAGTCTATCGCCAGGCCCTTGATCTCAAGGACGACTACTTCGAAGTCCATGCCAATTTGGGTAGTGTGCTGGTCGAATAAATTCGACCCTACGGTTCTCTAGTCTTGGATGGGCGCTGCTCCCACAAGATTGCAGTGCTATTCGCTTTTGTGCCCGTTTCTCAGTCAATGGTGTAACCAAAGTGCTTGATGGTCGATTCCAGTATCGGAATGAGAGGTTGCACCGCCTCATGATAATTGCGATACCGATACAGGGATGAGGTGTAGATTTTCTGTGTGACCTGTTCGTAGCTGGCGGTGTTGACAACCCGCGCGCTCTTGTGATGCTGCAGGCAGGCATCGTCCCAGGGCATGCCGATGTATTCCAGTAGCTTGCGGGTGGCGTTTTCCTGGTCCATGACCAGGTCCTCGTAGTGAACTTCCATAAACCTGACGCCGATGGTCCGGTAATGTTCCAGCAAGTCCATGAGATGCTGGTAGTGCTGTGCGGTACTTTCCAGGCTAGAGGTGTAGCGGTGCGCCGACTGGAAGTTCGAAAAATAGGCCGACAGGCAGGAGTTCAGCGGATGCCGGGAGATGTGAATGATGGGGGATTCCGGAAACAGCAGCGAAATCAGTCCCACGTGGAGCGCATTGTGCGGCATTTTGTCGGTCACCCAGCGGGTATTGCTGTCGGCAATCCCCAGTGCGGCCACGCTGGAAAGATAATATTCCCGCATGGCCTGCAACTTTTGTGTATCCAGCGATGCCGTCTCATCCAGCAACAAGTCCGGGTAGGGTAGCTGGCTGCCGGTAATCTCCTGTGCCCTGGTTAGTACGATATCACTGATAAATCTTAGTTCACCCGCCGGTGCGGCAAGGGGATGGGAGCCCAGGATCTGTTCCAGCAGGCTGGTACCTGAACGCGGAAAGCCGACAATAAAGACCGGTGTGGGTCTGCCGGTATCCCCGGTGACCGACAGGCGGGACAGGGTTTCCATGGTTTCGCCTGAAAAGAACCGCTTCCAGTGGTTGTTGCGTGCGACGTCAACCTCTGGCTCATAAATCCTGCCAAGATAGCCGTTCTTGGCCTGGTTGGCCCCGTCATAGGCGGCAAAGGCCTCCGGATAGCGGCCCAGCTTGTCGAGGGTGTCGCCCAGTTCAAACAGGTAGCTGGCCTTGATCAGCAGGCTTTCGATGGCCTCGCTGTCAACCTGCTCGAGTATTTCCAGTGCACCGGCAAAGTCCTTGCGTCGGCGCGCCAGTTTGGCCTTCAGGATGGCCAGTCCCGGGTAGGAGGGGGAGAGGGCAACGGCCTTTTCCGCGATGCGCTCTGCCTCATCGAGCTTATTAAGCTTTTCTTCATGATGGCTCCAGGCATGATAGAGCCGCAGATTGCCGGCATCGTTTGCTTCGGCGGCCAGGAACTGGGCATGGGCGTCTTCGTAACGTCCACTATCGGAGTAATGGCTGGCCAGTCCGATGTAGCCATCGCTCATGCCGGGGTGGTGCTCAATGATGTACTGCCATTCGGACTCTGCGCTGTCAAACTTGCGCTGGTGGGTGTCCAGTTCGGCCTTGGCGATATGGGCATACACATCCCAGGGTGACAGTTTCAGGGCCTTTTCAATGTATTCAACGGCTTCACTGATTTCGTCCTGTCGCAGCATGCACTTGCCCAGGCCGGCCAGGCCCTTGGCAGAATTGGGGTCCCCTTTGAGGGCCTGCACAAAATGCTCAATGGCTTGCTGCTGCTTTCCCAGTTCATAGCAGCGATAGCCGAGGTTGCAATGTACTGTGCTGTTATCAGGGTCCAGCAACAATGCCTTGTCGTAGTGCTTCTGGACCTTGTCCTCATCCAGCAACCGGTCATACAGGTTACCCAGGGTGACATGTGCGCCTACGTTATTCGGGTCAATCCGGATAGCCCGGTCGAGCTGCTCACGTGCCTTTTCCAAAACACTGCGTTCCAGCAGGAATGATCCGTAATTGACCAGTGTCTCGGGATTGTCCGGTTGCAGCTTCAGTGCCTGC
>DMKK01000172.1:3477-5116 GCA_003454335.1 Gammaproteobacteria bacterium
AGGTTGCTGTATGCCGCTGCAAATTCCGGGTAGATTTGCAGTGCGGTACGATACCGTGACTCGGCTGTTTCCAGGTCTCCGAGTAACTGGCTGACAGAACCGGCGTTGACGTGTACGCGCGGGTCGCTGTCATCGAGCACCAGAGCCTTGTCAAAATGCTCGAGGGCCTTGTCGAGATTGTTCCCGGATTTATAGATGTTGCCGAGATTGTTCCAGGCATCGGCCAGTCCCGGGTCAAGCAGAATCGCTTGCTGTCCATGCTGGAAGGCGTCTTCATCCCGGCCAAGCGAATGCAGGACCATGCACAGGTTGCTGTGTGCCAGGGCGTTGCCGGGCTGGCTCTCGAGTTGTTTGTTGAAACGTGCAATGGCCAGTTCCGGGTTTCCTGATTGCATGGCGATCACGGCAGTGATTTCAATCAGGGTGGTATCGTCCGGATGGCTGCGCAGCAGCTGTTCGGCGAGATGGCCGGCCGCCTGCAAATTGCCCTGCTGGTACAGGGCGATGACCTGCTGGAGTCTGTCAGGCGGGATTCCGCCTGCTGCTGTCGCTTGTTTGTCGCTACCCTGACCGCAGCAGCGCTTGTATTTTTTGCCGCTGCCACAGGGGCAGGGTGAGTTTTTAGAGGGTGCAGTCTGCATATGCCTGGGATTTGTATATTGTGCAGTCCGGTGCCTTATAGAATAAGGGGTAAATCTGCAGGACATCCTGCGCGTGGACATTGTACTCAAGATTACGGGCAGAATGCGATATGATTGGCGGCTACGCAACCAGGGAAAATCCATGCAGCATTATGGCTCGAGGCTGAAAGACGGGATTGAGCAATCCGGCATCCTGCCCTTTATCGGTGTCTACGATACCTTTTCTGCGGGTATTGCCGGGCAGCATTTCGATAATATCTTTATCAGCGGCTTCAGTTTTGCGGCCAGTTATTACGGCCTGCCGGATATCGGCTTCATTGCCTGGCCGGATATTGTCGACTTTACCCGGCGGGTGCGCAGCATCCTTCCCGGGCACCACATCATTGTCGATATGGACGACGGTTATTCCGATGTGGAGGTGGCCTGCCATGCGGCATGGAACCTTGAGCAGGCGGGTGCTTCCGCTATCGTGCTGGAGGACCAGCAGCGGCCGCGGCGCTGCGGGCATCTTCCCGGCAAGCAGATTCTGCCCGTTGATGATTATGTCAGGAAGCTGGAGCGGGTGCTGGAAACCCGCCGGGATATGCTGGTGGTGGCGCGCACCGATGTTGTGGAGGAAGACTCGCTGGAACGGGTCAGGGCGTATGCGCAGGCGGGCGCGGACCTGGTGCTGGCTGACGGGATAACCCGTCTGGAAACGCTGGTCAGGATACGCGAGGAGGTCGGGCTGCCGGTGGTGTTTAACCAGATCTACGGTGGCAAGTCGGCGCCGGTTGAGCTGGATGAGTTACAGCGCTGCGGCGTCTCGGTGGTGCTGTTCAGTACCCCCTGTCTGTTCGCCGCGCAAGCGGCCGTCGATGGCGCGCTGTCCGCCCTGAAGGCGGCGAATGGGTTGTTGAGTGAAGAGATCAGTGGTGGCGTCAGCCTGGGTGATGCGGTCGCTACTCTGGAAGCCAATCTGGAGGCCAGGGATGCGCATGAATAACGGAAACACCGGT
>DMKK01000182.1 GCA_003454335.1 Gammaproteobacteria bacterium
CACCTGAATATCGAGATGTCTGTCAGTATGAGTTTCGTGGTGGCCGTGGCTTTCGGGGTGCTGCTGGCCGTTATTGGCTGGTTCCTGATCAGCCGGGTCGATGTCGATCCGGGCGCTGACCGCGACTTTCACTTTGCCAGCGTGGAGAAGGTTTTCACGCCCATGATGATTTTCACGGCCTGTGCCATGGCCTTTGCACACGGATCAAATGATGTCGCCAACGGTATCGGTCCGCTTGCCGCCGTCGTCAGTATTATTCAATCCGGTGGCGAAGTGACGCAAAAGGCGGACTTGCCCCTGTGGATCCTGGTGCTGGGTGGAACGGGTATTGTTGTCGGTTTGGCAACCATGGGTTACCGGGTGATGAAGACCATCGGCAGCGGTATTACCCAGCTCACGCCAAGCCGTGGTTATTGTGCAACGCTGGCGGCGGCCGCAACCGTGGTGCTGGCATCGCGTACCGGTCTGCCGGTTTCCACCACGCACATCGCCGTGGGTGCTGTTATTGGTGTTGGCCTGGCACGGGGTGTCGGGGCCATCGATCTGCGCGTGATCGGCGGTATCATTGTCTCCTGGGTGGTGACATTGCCGGTGGGCGCTGCGCTGTCAGCACTCTTCTTTTTCACCCTGAAGGGTATGTTTACATAATCCTGTGCCAAGAGCCTGTCGGTCCGGCAGGTGGTGATACCCGATTAACCCTGGGTGCCTGATGCCCTTGAATAGTGCCGAACTTGACGGGGTTGACTGGATTAAAGGGGTGGCCGTTCCCCATGGGGTGCGATTTCGCCAGATTATCGTCACCGGACCGCCAGGCAGCGGCAAGTCCAGCCTGATTCAGAAACTGGGTGGCTGGCCGGAAGAAGGCTGTATCGATCTCGCGCAGGATCACTGGTGGCGTAGCCGAATTCTGGCATTCAGGCCGCGGGAAGTGCACTTTAGAATTCCGTTCAAAGGGTTTCGTGACAGCCATACCGTGTTTGACCGGGCCTGGCTTGATGCACCGACCCCGGTGGACTATGGACGGATTCATGTCCCCCCGGGAAGACTCTGGTTTTTTCAGACCGACTGGAAGGCGCGCTTTGTCTTTGATTTTCAGCTTTCGCCGGCAAATCGCATTTACACCATACGCAAGGCCCGTGCGGCGGTTCAAAGTCACCCGGTCGACAGGACGTTCACAAAGACGGAAATCGAACGCCAATGCGCAATTTATGAATTGCTGGCGCAGCATTTTCACCGTTGCGGCATGCGGGTTTTTGTACGTACCGATTTTGAAGGCATGCCCCGGACGATTATTGATACGGAAGATTCCAGTGCTGATTCAGTAAGAACTTAGTTCACCACGAGGTCCGGGGGGAGAGGGGGATGTATCCTGGGCGGTCACCGCAGCGGCCTGTTCATTCAGCCACGTGGTCAGCGGTTCGGCAGGGTAGATTTGTGGTACCAATTTGCCATCAATACGGGTGAACATGCCGACACGGTCGGTGCGTGAACTGACAACGACGTGGTGCTGATTGATGTGACCGACATTTAGCCACAGGGTCTCATCCAGGGAGCAGGGGTGGTGGCCGACGATAAACGGGGTATCACTGCCGACTTCCAGACCCTTGCGGAACTGGCGGACATCACCACTGGTATAGCCAGCAGGGAAGGCTGCTGTCCTGATCCTGTTCCACGTCATGTCATGGACGATGTCGGGAAACTGGTGTACATCAGCAAGGATTTGTTGCGAAATCTTTCTGCGTGCGGGTCCTGCATGGCAGGCAATGAAATCTTTTGCGAGTACCAGTAACGGGGACAGCTGGTAAAAGAGTTCCAGTTCCGTCTTGTAGGCCTCACCACGTGACGAGGCCACGTGTTTTTCCCAGAGCAGTCCCTGCGGGATGCCCTGTTTCATGATTTCATGAAGAAAACTGTCATGGTTGCCTATGAGGTAGTGGACCTGCTGAGGAAACCGCAGTTTCAATTTGAAAACCAGGTCCATCATCAACAGAGAACTATCCATTTCATCAAGTCTGCCCGGTTCCTCCGGATGTACGGCATCACCGAGGATGATCAGTGCCGCGGTGCCTTTCTCCAGGCTGTCAAGGAAGGCATTTTCACTAAGTATCGTGAGCAGATTATCAACTTGGGCATGCAGGTCGCCGACGAGTATGGGGGTGACGTTATCCGGCAACTCAAGGACACCACCGGGGTTGCCCAGGGCGTCCTGGTGACGGCCGGCTTCGTTCCGGAGGAGGGTGTTGACCTGTTGCAGGGTTGCGCTTGCCTCGGGCGGCGATAAAGGCTCAAGTGGTCCACCGAAAATATCCAGGACGCGCTGCAGGGCGGTCTTGCGCCGCAGCGAAAGCCGGGGGCTTTCCTGTGGGTCACCGGCAAGTGAAACATAGGTGCCGAGTTCCGATATCGGGTCCCTGAAAATCAGGCTGTCGCCGGTGTGGGATACGGAAAAATGGCGGCGGAATGCATCACGTGGCGAGCTGAATACCTGTTCCTGATATTCAACCTTGCTGTCTATGGCAAGCGTACTTCCGGGAGACAGTCTTAGAAAGTGGGCGATGCCGTAAAGATATCGCTCCGGGTCGTACAGGATGAAATCGCAGGGTGACTCGTTGTCAGCAGCAGTGATGCCAGGGGCCGGAGACAGGATAAGCGTTTGCTTGCCCATCTCGATCCGGTACTCCGGATAACCGCTGAAGGGAATGCGCGTTTCCTTGCCCGACAGTCGCAGCCTGCGAGAGTGATCGAGGATAACGGTTTCTTGCTGAGGCCGGAAATAATCCCGAATGTTTTTCCAAATCGATTGTTTCGTCATGCTGGAAAGTTTTCCGCAATGCCTGCATCTGTATTTATAGGGCGTGTACAGTGTAGCAGGTTTTTTTCAGCCTCTGCTGCTGTTACCTGGTCGTGTTTCAGTTAGCTAATTTGTCAACGGCAACGGTGGTATTTTAGTGTCATGGGTTGTTACACTCCCGGCTGGCCATGTTGCTGTCGTGTTGTTATTTACCTTGCGGGGGGTGTCTGACTAAAGTGTATTTTATAACTTGCAGCAAGGGATGGAGCCTATGGGTGTAAAGTCCGATTACTTTTGTCGACAGTCCGGCGTTATCCCCTATCGGGTGCGCAAGGGGAATCTCGAAATCCTCCTGATTACGTCGCGTCGAGAACGCCGCTGGATTATTCCCAAGGGTGTCATCGAGCCCGACTACAGTGCGCGCAATTCGGCCGCCAAGGAGGCGCTGGAAGAGGCCGGTGTCAAGGGCGGTGTACACGCCAAGTTACTGGGCATCTATCGGCACAGGAAATGGGGCAAGACCTGTACCGTCAAGGTCTATCCGATGCGTGTCACCAGGATTTACAAGGTATGGAAAGAAACCGACCGGGATCGTGCCTGGGTGTCGCTGAAGAAGGCGCTCAAACTGATCAGCAACGACGGCTTAAGGCAGGTAATGAAGAAATTGCCGGAAACAATCTGACTGCTGAATCCTGGATTTTGATGGGTACGTCGCGTTGCTCCTTTACCCATCCTACGGTCTCATGAGCCTTGTTGGGCTATCTGTAGGATGGGTAAAGCGCAGCGTACCCACCAGACGGATTAGCCAGTATTCGGTATCCTCCTGTGTCTCTGTGGTGAACTGAAAAGTTACTGATTTTTAATCAAGAACTCACTCTTGCGGGCAGAAAATGGCAGGTAAAGGTGCTGCCGCCGCCCACGGTGCTGATGATTTCCAGTTCTGCCTCGTGGTGCTCGAGCACATGTTTGACAATGGCCAGCCCGAGGCCCGTGCCGCCGGTATCCCGTGAATGGCTGGCGTCGACACGATACAGCCGTTCGGTCAGTCGGGGGATATGACGGGCAGCAATGCCTTCACCGGTATCCGTGACACTGAGATGAGCGCCCGCAGGGTCCACCTGCCACCGAACCATGACTTCCGCCTGGTTCGGGGTGTGCCTGATGGCATTGGTTACCAGGTTTGAAAAGGCGGTACGGAGTTCCTTTGCGTTGCCGCGCAATCCTGCTGGCGAACGGATATCCAGTTGCAGTACATGCTGTGCCGCACCACTCAGGGTGCGTGCTTCCTCGATGATCGTCGTGAGCAGTTCCGGTATCGGAACGTGCCCGTCGGGTGCAGGTTGCTGCGGTGTTTCCAGCCGTGACAATGTCAGCAGGTCGGACACCAGTTCACTCATGCGTCTTGCCTGTTGCAGTATCAGCCCGGTCGACCGCGACAGTGTGGCCGGATCAGGCGCATCCATGTTCAGTTGTTCAGCAAGTCCGGATATGACTGTCAGGGGCGTGCGTAGTTCATGTGACACATTGGCCACAAAATCACGCTGCGCCGCATCGAGGTAATACTGGCTGGTGATATCCTGCGCCACAACCATTAGCCGGCTGGCATCATGTTGCAGCGGGGCGATAAAAACCGACAGGATCTTTGCCCGGTTTGCCGGTGAGGTAATGACCAGCGGCATGGAAAAATCACCTCTGGCCAGATAGTCTCCGAGCACCGGGTCCGG
>DMKK01000101.1:0-8645 GCA_003454335.1 Gammaproteobacteria bacterium
CAGCGACGCACCCATCAGACAGGTTAACCAATATCCCGGCGCGAATCCTGATCAAGTGCCAGAGATTCAGGCTACCACGTCGTCCGTTGGTTGCGGAAAATGCTCCCGCAGATACTCACCGAAACTGCGGCAGGCATCCACCGTGGTGAACATGCCGACGAGTTTGCCGGCCCTGGTTACGATCGCGGAGCCGATGTGCCGCTCTGCCATCGTCAACAATACGTTGCCGAGCGGTTCATCGATACTGACGACATAAGGATCGGCCATGTATAGATCGCTGACACTCAGGCTGCCGGTATCATCCGACTGCGAGCGCACATGCATGGCCGACACCAGATCCCTGTCAGTAATCACGCCGACTACCTGGCGATCTCTGGTAACCGGGAGATGGCGTACATTGTGGTGCCCCATCAACTCGCTGGCTTCGTCGAAAGAGGCGTCGAGGCTGACAGAATAGGGAAAGGGTGTCATGGCAGTTTTCAGTACAGGCATCTTTTTCATACAGCGTCATCCTTCTGACTGTTTTAATAGTGAAGCCGCGATTATCCCCTGAAAACGCCAACCTGGACAGCCTTGTCAGGGATAGCATCCCACCCTGCCTGCATGCATTCGGGTCCGGGAAAAAATCGTTCCGGGAGGTGCACACAAAAGCACGGTAACAGCCACACTCTATGATAAGATGCCGGCATCTCAATACGGATGAGCTTTTTAAGCGCACGGGACAGTGTGGCATCGCGTCACCAACTCATTACTCCGGACAAAGAGGCAGAAACATCTATGTCGACGGTTATGATAATCGACGATCAGTCGATCAGCCGCATGATCCTGCAGGAAATCATCTGGTCTCTGGATGAAAACATTCAGGTCGAACCCTTCTCCGACCCCATCAAGGCCCTGGAATGGGCAAAGCAGCATACGCCTGACCTGATATTGACCGACTACAAGATGCCGGGCATGGATGGGGTGGAATTCACGCTGTGGGTACGGCGCATCCCCTCATGCATGGATATCCCGGTCATTATTATCACATGCGTGGATGACAAGGCTGTCCGTTACCGGGCACTGGAGGCTGGCGCCACGGACTTTCTCAACAAACCGATTGACCATCACGAATGCAGGGCACGCTGTAGCAACCTGCTGATGATGCGTCAGCAACAGCAAATCATCAAGGACAAGGCACGCTGGCTGGAACGCGAGGTAGAGGACACGGCCAAAAGAATCACCTTGCGCGAACAGGAGACCCTGTTAAAACTCGCCAAGGCAGGCGAATATCGAGACGAGGATACCGGCAATCATGTCATCCGCATGGCACGCTATGCACGCCTGATAGCAGAGACGCTGGGCCGGCCAGCTGAAGAGTGCGAACTTATCGAACATGCGGCACCCATGCACGATATCGGAAAAATAGGAATACCGGATGACATTCTGTTAAAATCAGGGAAGCTGACACCTCGGGAATGGGACATCATGCAAAGTCACGCAACGATTGGCTACAAGATACTCCATGACAGTCCCTCCTGTTACCTGCAGACAGGAGCCATTATCGCGCAGTCACATCATGAGAAGTTCAATGGCACGGGTTACCCGCAGGGCCTGAAGGGGCAAGAGATACCACTAGCCGCGCGCATTGTGGCAGTCGCCGACGTATTTGATGCACTGGTATCCAAACGGCCGTACAAATCAGAATGGCCTGTGCAACGCGCACTTGATTACCTTGCTGAACAAAAGGGTGAGCAGTTTGACCCTGATTGCGTTGATGCCTTCCTGGCCCAGGTCAGCCAGATCGATAAAATACAGAATATGTTCGCAGACGAATACGGATAGCACGCCAGCAAGCTGGTACTGGGTTTCTCTGATAGGGATATCAGACATATGCAAAAACTGTTGTACATATCAAACGAGTCCGGTGACCACAATCATGTCACCCGTCACCTGACAAGTTGGGGCATAGAGCTGGAACAGGTTCCATCCTGCGCCAGGGCATTTGCCCGGCTAATCAATGCGGCTGATGCGGGGAATCCAATAACGACTGTGCTCCTGGATGCAACACGGCTGGATTTCAACCCGGCACATTTTGCGCATACCATCCGCTTTGACAAGCAGCTGAACGGGGTCCGCCTTATCCTGATCACCCCGGCAGTCGGGAAACATGAGCGTATTCGACTCAAGCATGCCGGCTACTCGCGGCTGCTGGATATCCCCGTGGATAAAACCCTGCTGTTCAATGCGCTGCATGACCAGCCACCCGAGTCCCTGACGGACATACCCCGGATCATCGACCGTTATCAGCAGTCCCATTCTCCCCTGCCGCCCATGGAGATACTCGTCTGCGAGCCGGATGAGATCAACTGCCGCATGTTAACGCGATTGCTGGAACGTGATCATCACCGGGTGTTTCAGGTTAGCGATGGAGAACAGACATTGCAGGCACTGGAAAACCATGCCTTCGATCTGGCCATCATCGGCATAGATATACCCGTGATAACCGGTAACGAGGTGATCAGCACCTATCGCATCACACACATCAACCGTCTTGACATGCCGTTTATTATGCTCAGCGACGCCGCCCCTGCTGATACCAGGGAAGCCGGTGCGGACGCGATACTGACACGCCCGGTCAAGCCCAGGGCACTAATCGACACACTGACCGAGGTCTGCCCGCAAGATGAATCCGGCCTGACGGATGCTGCCGGCAAGACAGCACTGCGAAATGCCACGGTCAGATCAATGTATCAGAATCTGCCCGTGCTGGATCTCTCCCTGCTGAAGGAACTCGAAAAACTGGGGCGCAGTTATGATTTCCTGGGACGCCTCAGTGAGAGTTTTCTGAGCGATATGGAGCGGCTCCTGCAGCAGATGACCCAGGCCTTTGTACAACAGGATCATGCCCGCTTTATTGATTGTGCCCAGGCGCTGAAAAGCAGTGCCGCAAGCATCGGGGCGAATATGCTTTACGACTTGTGTGCCCGCGCCTGCCAGTTTGCGCCGACGGACTGGGGACCGGAGACCCTGTCGCTGCTGCGTGAGATCGAGGACGCGACCAACTCGACGCGCACCAGCCTGAATAGCTACCTGGAGCAATACAGGCATAACCTCAGTAAAGTGTAGCGTTTTACTGACATCAGGATACCGGCTTCTTCCATCCCCGCCGCAAGTTGACTAAGCCAGTCAATTTATGCACGCTACACAGCGCTATATCACCGAATGGTTATCATGAAGTCGTGGCTTCAGGGTTTTTCCAGTCACAAGCTGTGTACCTGATGTATGGCCATTCTCCATATATAAACCTCTGGGGGAGTACACGATGAAACAAGCAACTCACGTCAACAGCAGGAACAGCCATCCACAGCAGCTGCACATCCGTCACGATCATGCGCACCAGGCAGTCTGGGCAGAGATGTCTTTTAGCGGCCGACCCAGCATGAACATGGATATACTGAATGCCTTGAGCGCAGCCCAGGATGATATCGCGACATTGTGCCGGGGTAATAACGAAACCCGCCCCGATGACTGCCTCCGATATCAGGTTTTGAGTAGCACGACGCCGGGTGTTTTCAGCCTGGGGGGCGATCTTGAATATTTCCTGGACGCCATCAGGAAGCAGGACCGCCCCGCCCTGCAGCACTATGCAACAACCTGCATCGACATCCTGTATAAATCCGCCCGTGGTTACGGGTCCGACCTGACGACCATTGCACTCGTGCAGGGCGAGGCGCTGGGTGGTGGCTTCGAGGCAGCGCTTTCCTGCAACGTAATTGTTGCCGAGCGCAGTGCTACATTCGGCTTTCCCGAAACGCTGTTCGGCATGTTCCCGGGCATGGGCGCCTACAGCCTCCTGGCTAGGCGAATTGCACCTGCCATGGCAAAACGTTTAATCGAAAGCGGCAACGTCTATAGCGCGGATGAGTTGTATGAACTGGGGGTTATCGACAGGGTTGCAGCTGACGGTGAAGGGACCAGGGCAGTGCATGATTTGATCAGGGAACGCCGTAATCGCCTAACGGGTTTTCGTGGCCTGGAACGCGCCATGGCCGAAGTAAATCCGGTTTCATACGAGGAATTGTCGGCGATCGTCAACATCTGGGTCGAAACCGCCCTGCAATTAAGCAACAAAAATATGCGGCTGATGGAGTACCTGCTGGACACCCAGAACAAACGCTGGAACACCACAACTGACAAAACGCTGGTCGCACGGCCACGACCGATTCCAGTCATATCCAGCGAGCATGTCAGCAGCGTGGCCGCCTGACCTATAGACGGCTCGGGGGGATCGAGGAAGAACTGCTTTTAATCTGGAATGCACTGCAGGTGAGATTCTGGCTCAGTATTGTGGGAGCGCCGTCCCGGCGCGAATTGCGGCGAGACGCCGCTCCCACAGTAAGATTTATTGCAATGATCGAGGTAAACTGTTGCCCGGTGTGCCTCCAAATTCCTGGCTCAATGCAGGGCAGGCTTGACGTGTTCCTGCTCTGACTCGAGGGCTGCCTTTGCCCGGACGAAGGCAGCTTGCAGATGCCGCAGGCATTCCCCAGCCTGTGCCGACTCGCCGGCACTCAGCGCATTCGCGTTGCTCGCATGGTCAGCCAGTTCCAGTAGTCCCAGGTAGGCAGCCGACCCCTTCAGCGCATGCGCCAGATCGGTGAAATTCAGCAAATCATTTTCGTGCAGGGCATCTGCCATCCCCTGCAGCAGCTGCGGTCCATCATGGAGAAATTGCTGCGTCAGTTGTTGAACAAAATCGCTGTTGCTGCCAATACTGGCGATATCAGCCAGCACATCCCGATCAATAACCGCCAGGTTTTTTACACCATTGCCTGCAGGCTTAAGCAGATTTCCGGTACCCGGATATTCATCCACCGGATTGTCGCCGGCAGCCCTGGCAATAACTTTCAGCAATTGTGGTGAGGAAACAGGCTTGGTCAGGAAATACTGAATACCCGCTTCCTTGCAGTCCTGCCTGGCTTCAACGGTGGCATTCGCCGTCAGCATAATGAAAGGAATCCCCGCTTTGCCGGCATGTGCGAACCGGTATAACCTGAATACCTCAATGCCATCGGCTGCCGGCATATGCATGTCGACGATTGCCAGATCAAATTCATCCTGCTGCAGCGCATCGAGTGCTTCCTGGCCATCTTCCACCAGGCGACAATCATGACCTGCACGTTCGAGCAGTCGGCCAACCACCATGCGACTGGTAGCGTTATCTTCTGCGACCAGGATCTTCAGCTTGCGGGGGATAGCGTACTCGCGCGTGATCTGTTCAGTCAGGTTAATAACATCCGCATGTTCGCAGGGACGCACCTGTGAGGCATGCAGGGCGTTGAACAAGAGGCTCTTGTCTACCGGGCTTGGCAGGGTATAAACAGTATTGGCGCCAGTATCCTGTGCTGGAATAAGCTGCTCTTCCCCGCTAATGATCAACACAGTCAGCTCGTGCAGCCCGGCCCCGGCGTGCAGTGCCTGCAGCAACTTCTGCATACCCTCGTCAACGGGCATACGATCCAGGATCAACACCTCGAACAGCGGAGTTTGCTGCTGCTCAGTGATCAACAGGCGGAGTGCCTCCTGACCGGTACGAACGTTACGGTATGGCACACCCCAGCCATCCAGGTAGCGGGTAACGTCCGTATCAGCCACGACGGCCGGACAAAGGCGCAGCACACGGCAATCCTGGAGCTTGTTCAGACTCGTTTCATCCGCTACCTGCTGTGCGAACTCGAGGTCAAACCAGAACTCGGTACCGATACCCGGGGTACTGCGAAAGCCAATACGCCCGCCCATCAATTCGACCAACTGCCTGGCTATAGCAGTGCCCAGGCCGGTTCCACCATAGCGCCGGGTCGTGCTCTCGTCCCCCTGCGAAAATTTCTCGAAGATATGCTGCTGTACCGCTTCGGGAATACCGATGCCGGTATCCACGACTTCAAAATGTATCAGGGTACGATTGTGTCCCCGCCGGATCGTATTGCAGCGCAGATCAACACTCCCCTCACCGGTGAACTTGATGGCGTTGCCGACCAGGTTGGTCAGTACCTGCCGCAAATGCAGTACATCACCGTGCAGGCTGAATGGTGTGTCCAGACCAATAGAACTGCCAAGACGTATGCCTTTTGTCTTCGCCATCTGCTGAAACATCCGCACCGTGGAATGGATGAGTTCATGCAGATCAAAGTCCACCTGCTCAAGCGTGAGCTTTCCTGACTCGATCTTGGAAATATCCAGGATGTCCTCGATCAGGTACAACAGAGTCTGTCCCGAGGCGTGGATGTTGTCGACATACTCCCGTTCCTCGCTGGCAAGATTGCAGGACCGGAGCAATTCGCCCGATCCGATAATGCCGTTTAAAGGGGTGCGAATTTCATGGCTCATCCTGGCAAGGAAGTCGCTCTTGGAGCGGTTGGCCTGCTCGGCACGCCGACGTTCCCGGGTGATCCGTTTCAGTAGCTGGGCCACGTATCCGGGCAATACGATCAACGCCATCAATAGCCCCATGGAGAGACCTATATGCTGACTCCAGAAAGGCGTCATCACCAGCACAAAACTGAAACCGGCAACTGACAGTGCCGCTGCAAGAAAGAGGTACTTCACGCCATAACGGAAGCCATAGCCAAAGGTGATCCAGAGATACATGGGATACCACGGCGCGCCGAGTTCACCGGTTGTCGTCAGCCAGTAGGTAGTCGCACCCAGGTCGATCACCATGGCAACGACACGACGGACAGATGATTTCCCCGATCGAGATACAATGGCTGCCAGCAGCGCGACAGAAAATACCAGCAAGCTGCCAAAGACTGCCGCCAACACCCCGTTCGATACGGTTCCGGAACTTGCTTCACGGAATATCAGCAAATAGGCAAGCACACACAGGATAAGGATGATCCGGATCAGCGCTTGCTCGTGTTCCAGGCCAGGCCTGTTCCGAAGGCTTACCAGCAGGGCCCGCCAGGGACTGATAAGCTGCTGTTCAGAATCCTGCTGCATGGATAAAGTGAGTGTGGTGAAGTTTTAAAGAAGCGGTGTAGGCTAACGTATTACCTGCCTGTAATAAAGTAGTGAAACCCCGTATACCGCGTCTTCAAGCTGCCGGCACAGTGACGGGGGCTGCGCGTGCAGGTCATTGGAAACCGGCACAATGAGTGTTAATCTACCGACCCCGATTTACCGGTGTTTTTCTGGCACACATGAACTTATGAACCAAAATCTTGTAGACGCCGTGATAACGGCAATCTCGAAACAGAAGGGCCTGGATTCCTCCAGCATAGACCTGAACTCCTCCCTGCCCGAACTTGGCGTCAATTCGCTTGATGCCATCTCGATCGTGTATGACATCGAGGACCGCTTTGACATCGAGGTGCCGAATGAGATGCTTGCGGACCTCGAGTCAGTCCGTGACATTGTTGACAAGCTATCCACCCTGATCACTGTCCCGGCCTAGTAGCCCTTCAACATGATAATTGCGGACTTGGTTTGAAGGACCAATATTGAACAAACGCGTGGTAATTACCGGGCTGGGTGCCATCTCGGCACTGGGTCATACTACCGGTCAGTTTTGGGAGTCACTGAAACATGGCCGGCCAGGAATTCAAACACTCTCCAACCTGCCAACCGAACGCCTCAGAGTCCATATTGGCGCTACAGTGCCCGATTATCGGCCCGCGGATCATTTTACCCCACGGGAACTCCATCTGCTGGATCGTTTCTCCCAATTTGCCCTGCTTGCCGCCCGTGAAGCAGTGACGGATGCCGGTCTCGATGACACGGCAATGCATGGCGCGGCCGCCATCATCGGCACCGGCTGCGGCGGCAAAGTGACCGACGAAGAAACCTATCAGTGTTTGTATGAGCAGGGGAAATCACGCGTAAGCCCCCTGACGATTCCGAAAGGCATGCCCAGTGCCGCGGCCAGCCAGGTCAGCATGCAACTGGGAATCACCGGTCCGGTGTTTTCCGTCACCAGTGCCTGCGCATCTGCTGCGCATGCAACCTCAGTGGCGATGAGCATGATCCGCAGTGGCATGGTCAATGTGGCCGTAACGGGAGGTACCGATGCACCGTTCACCTATGGCCTGATGAAGTCATGGGAAGCACTGCGGGTACTTTCCAGGGATACCTGCCGCCCGTTTTCCCTGGACCGTTCCGGGCTGGTGCTTGGCGAGGGTGCCGGTATCGTGGTACTGGAATCACTTGAGCATGCACAGCGGCGTGGTGCAGTGATCCATGCCGAGCTTGCCGGTTGCGGCATGTCCGCAGATGCTGGCCACATCACAGATCCATCATCAGCAGGCGCGGCANNGGCACACTTGCCAACGACGTAATGGAGAGCCGCGCATTGCGCGAGGTTTTCGCGGGCCACGCCGACCGGCTGCTGGTATCTGCGACGAAATCGATGCACGGTCACAGTCTGGGTGCGGCGGGTGCTCATGAACTGGTGGCCACCGTGCTTGCGCTCAAGCACGGCATTGTCCCACCCACGGCAAATTTCACCGCACCCGGTGAAGGTTGCGATCTTGATTATGTACCGAATCATTCCAGGGAAGCGGAGCTGCATACCGCCCTCTCCAACTCGTTCGCCTTCGGTGGCCTCAATGCAGCATTGGCAGTGCGCGCCTGGCAGGAATGAGACCAGCTTGATGGGTGCGTCGCTG
>DMKK01000101.1:8723-22937 GCA_003454335.1 Gammaproteobacteria bacterium
GTAGGATGGGTGAAGGAGCGAAGCGACGCACCCATCAAGGTCATCCCACCAGCAGTTTCCGGCGGAATAAATAATGTCCGTTACCGTAGACGCTGCCCTCAAGGGGTGCGAACAGCACGGTTTTGCATAACATGAAATAATCGTTCCAGTGGCGTATAGCCTCTACCGATAGCACCTGCTCATAGAGACTATCCATATTGCCCCAGAAGCGGCGATGCCATTCGTCCAGCGTGCGCCAGTAATTCAGCCCGTTCACGTACCAGCTGTCCACAGGATCAAAAAAGTCTGTCTGCTGCTGCAGTTCACTGAATGGCCAGATGCGTCCTCCCGGGAAGTACTTGCCAATCAGCGTATTGCTGGAATCCATATACTGTGGAAACAGGGGTCTGGACACGATCAGGTGCAAAAAACACCGACCAGCGGCCGGCAGCAGCGCTGCAATATGCCGGAAAGCGTCCTGCAGATTATTGATGTGCTCAAACATGCCGATGGCAAATACCAGATCGTAGCTGGCCTCACCAAGCTCCACCGTACTGACCGCTGCAAAATCCCCGTGAATCAGCTTCATCCGGCCGCATCCCAATGGGTGTGCGGGGTCCTGCATGTGCTGGCGGATATAGTCTGCCTGTACCTTGCTGGGGGTAATACCGGTCACCTCGATACCGGGGTAGTTTTCCAGCAGGTAGGTTTCCAGGGGAGCAAATCCGCAACCGATACTGAATATCCGTTCATCGCCACGGACTTGAGCCCGCTCGCAGATGAGTTTGAATTTTGCGCGCTGCGCCTCCTCCAGCGTAACCGTGCTTGCCATAATCTCATCCGGGGTCGCACCATACCAGGCCATGGAATAGGCCCGGTATTTATTGTCGAGAAAGGTGCGAAAGAACTCGGGGCGCTCATCGTAGTGTTGTGACATAAGGGCGTCCGTCTGCTGCCACATCGGGCCCTCGCGGGTGGAAATACCATAATCTTCCAGGCAACCGTTGCGACTGCTCGCCAGTTGCCGGTACTCGCGGGTGAAATAGCGGACCAGGTGTTTCTCATAGCGCTGTGACTCTGGCGAACCACAGGCATGGATCCCGGCCTGTTTCAGTTGTGCAATGCAATCCATAGCAGTATCAGTTAATGGACTCGTGCGGCAACAGCCTGATCTGGCTGCCCGATTTAATACCCGCACCATCATTCAATGTCCTTATCCTCGCATCAAATTATCTTCACACCTGACAGGGATTGCAATGGGTGCCAGTGCATATCTGCCTGCACAGACACAAGGTTTTGGAAATATCAGGCGCAAGCATCCGCTTTATTGAAAAAGCCGGGATATCAGACCCGAAGAGCCAAATCCGGATGACTCCATGTGGTATTTATGCTACATTTCGCAGGTTATTTTGTTGGTCTGAACGTTGAAACCGGCCCGCTGCGAATCATCCTTGCAGCGACCGCCTGGTGCACTCTGCGTAATCCCGGCATTACTCGTTCCCCCCGGAATAAAAGAAGTCTATTCGGTATGCACTTGCTAACATCGCTATTGTTGATACCTGTGTTCGGCGCCTTGTTAATCGCCTTACTGCCGGGGCAACAGGTTCGCCTTATTCGCACGGTCGCCCTGGCCGCCGGGGCAGCGGCGCTGTTATTCTCCTGGGGATTGTTAATACTGTTCGAGCCGGGCACTACCGGGCTGCAGTTCGTCGAAGTGACACCCTGGAACCCGCGCCTCGGGACTTCCTATTCGCTGGGTATTGACGGCATTTCCTTCCCCATGGTCCTGCTGGCGACCTTGCTGACCTTCATTGCGATTCTTGCCTCGGCAAATATAAGGGACCGGACCAAATGGTATTACATGCTGGTCCTGTTGCTGGAGGCCGCCATGCTCGGCGTCTTCATGGCCCAGGACTGGACGCTGTTCTACCTGCTCTGGGAACTCACCCTGGTGCCGCTGTTCTTCCTGATCGGCGGCTGGGGTGGCAAGCGGCGCCACCAGGCGGCGCTCAACTTTGTGCTGTACACCATGGGCGGTTCGGTGTTTATGCTGATCAGCCTGCTGGTGCTGTTCGACACCACCCCCGGTCACTCCTTTGCCATGGACACCATGACCAGCGGCGCCCGGGCATTGCCGGTTTACACCCAGGTGATGATCTTTCTCGGCTTCCTGATAGGTTTCGGGGTAAAGATGCCGATCTTTCCGATCCATGGCTGGCTGCCACTGGCGCACGTGGAGGCGCCCAGCCCGATTTCCATTCTGCTGTCCGGCATCCTCCTGAAGATGGGTTCCTACGGACTCATCCGTGCCGCCTTCATGCTTCCCGAAGCCATGGTGGCCCTGCAACCGCTGCTGGCAGGCCTGGCGCTGTTCAGCCTGATCTATGGCGGACTGCTTGCCTGGCGGCAGACCGATCTCAAGGCGATGATCGCCTACTCCTCGGTCAGTCACATGGGTATCGTGCTACTGGGTATCGCGACCCTCAACATCGCCGGCCTGACCGGGGCAGTGATGCAGATGATCGCCCATGGCCTGGTAGCGGGATCCCTGTTCCTGCTCATCGGGCTGCTGTATGAACGCACCCACACCCGCGACATCAATGACTACAGCTCATTGATGCAGGTAACCCCCCGCTTTGCCTTCTTCACCTCGCTGGCGCTGCTGGCCGGCATGGCCATCCCGGGCACGGCCGGCTTCATTGCCGAACTGCACGCCATCATCGGCGGTTTCGAGGCCTGGGGCTGGATGATCCTGCTGATCAGTGTCGGCATGATGGTGACCGCCGCATATTCGGTACGCACCATCGGCCGCCTGTTTACCGGACCGGTGCACAGCAGGATGCGCGACCTGAAGGACCTGCAACCTGTGGAACTGACCGCAGCCGGGGTACTGGCCACGGGTATTATCCTGCTGGGCATTGCACCACAACCTGTACTGGAACTGATGGCCGAGTCGATCGCGCAGTTGAGCGCGGCCTTCACCGGTATACAGGGAAGCTGACACGGTGTCCGGCACACACACTTCAACACCGGCAGACATGCGGGCACTGCTGCAGCAGGTGATCGAGCACTTCGAACACATACTGCCGGCACAGGCCGCCATCAAGGACTTTGTCCATCACAACACCCTGCACGGCTTCCAGCAGTTGCCCTTCCCGCAGGCACTGGCGGCGGCACACAAGGTGACCGGTGCCTACGGCTATCTGCCGGAGGAACAGTTCCAGGCCTGCTACCGGGCCGGACGCATTAGCCGCGAGGACCTGGAACAGGTCCTGAATGCGGACCCCGAACTCAACGCCGGCGAAGATATCCTGAACGCTGGTGGCGAGCCGTTAAAGCGCCGCGACATCATGCTGGCTGCGCTGCTGCACCCGCTGAAGACCATCACCGGCTGTCAGCTCAACTGGCAGGTAGAAGAACTCAATGCACTGGCTGCATTTCAGCCCGACGTGGTCGCGGCCAGCCGCACGCGACTGCTGGCTGCCGCCCGGGAACACGGGCAGTTGGACGAGACCACGGCCATCGGTGACCTCTGGACCGCCTGCCTGCATACCCTGGGACTGGACCACTACCTCCTGCATCCCGAGGAACTGCTGGACATCTCCCCGGAACAGGCAGAGATGATGCTCTCTGCCGTCATTACCGAAGAGGAACACAACGCCCCCGGCCAGTTGCTGATGGACCGGCTCATCGACCGCGAGGCCGACAAGCATATGGGTGCGCTCTTCGGGCAACTCGGCCATGAGCTCACCCTGGCAGGCCTGCTCAAGACCGTCACCGGCGAAGACCTGATGGACACCCTGCGGCCACTGCTGATCCGCCATATCGGCTCGTTCCTGGACCAGGGACTGGCAGCCTGGAATGCGCCAGACCGGCAACTGGGTTTCTATACCGTGTGGCGGGAGAGTGCCATGCAGGACCTGGCCTGGGTATTCGACGAACTGCCGGACTGGCGGGACAGTATTGATGCCCTGCCGGATGACCCGCTGGATGCCATATTCATCGAGCTCAAGTGGCTGGGCCTGGCGGAAGAGCACTGGGCAGCCTACCTGGAACGACTGGCGCTGGAACTGCCCGGCTGGTCGGGTATGTTCCTGTGGCGCCACAACCGCCCGGGCTACGAAGGGCTGGAACAGGTGCAGGTCGACATGGCGGATTATCTTGCCGTACGCCTGGTGCTGGAACGCCTGTTTGCCCAGCGCCTGTGCCGTGAACGCTGGATGATCGAGGCCAGCTTCGACGTCATCCGCTGGTACTTCCGGCATAACCGTGCCGAGTTCATGGTGCGATACACCGTCTACAACAGGCACCTGCCGGAATACCTGGTGACCCTGGCACAGCGACTGCTTAACTGCTCGGCGCTGTGCGGGACCGACACCACGCAGTGGCTGCATCTGGCACACATGATCTGGACCTGGCAACAGAGCCCGGCCGCCGCCCGACCGGTTGGCTACAGCGTGCAACGCAGCGCCTGGCGACTGTTCCGTCTGGCACAGCACCTGGGTGTGTGCGGCGCCGACATCCGTGACCTGGATCGCACCACCGTCAACCGCATCTTCGACAGTGTCGATAGTCTCAACCCCGAACGTGCCGGCTTTATCTGGCTGCAGGCCTATGAACGGCATTACCGCGAGCAACTGTTCAATGCCCTGGTCAACAATCACGGGCGCGGCCGCTGGCCCGCACGTAACACGCGGCCCGCAGCCCAGCTGGTGTTCTGCATGGACGACCGCGAAGAGGGTTTCCGTCGACATCTGGAGGAACACAACCCGCATCTCGAGACCCTCGGCGCGGCCGGTTTTTTCGGGGTAGCCATCAACTGGCGCGGTCTGGATGACAGTACGGTGACCCCGCTCTGCCCGGTGGTGGTCACACCCGCGCACGAGATATGCGAAACACCGCAGACCGGGCTGGAATCATCGGGTGGGCAACACGCCAGCCGCCTTAAACAGCGCCTGCGTCTGAAAGACCTGTTGCACCAGGAAACGCGGCGCAACCTGCTACGCTCGACCCTGCTGATCCTGCTGGCTGCACCAGCTGCACTGGCGATCCTGGTCGGCAAGGTACTGGCACCGCTGCCAGTCAATCAGCTTTCGGAAAAGCTGCGCAGGGCTTTCGACCTGGAAGTCCCCACCCGGGTGAACATCAATAGCGATGATGACCGGCCGGCAACCCCTGAGGAACCGCGGTCCGGCTTTACCAATGATGAACAGGCAGACCGGGTACAGGGCTTCCTGCGCAACATTGGACTGCAAAGCGGCTTTGCGCCGCTGGTGGTCATGATGGGTCATGGTTCCAGCAGCCAGAACAATCCACACCTGGCGGCCTATGACTGCGGCGCCTGCAGCGGCCGCCACGGCGGGCCGAATGCCCGCGTATTTGCAGCCATAGCCAACCGGCCGGAGATCCGCAACCTGCTAAGGGAACGCGGTTGCGACATCCCGGAAGATACCTGGTTTCTGGGCGCCGAACATGACACCTGCGACGAAAGCATCGTCTGGTATGACCTGGATGCACTGCCACCGGCACTGGCACAGCCCTTCAACAAATTACGCCAGGATCTTGATATTGCCGTACTGGGATCCGCCCACGAACGTTCACGGCGGCTGGCCTCGGCACCCAGGAATCCATCGCCACAGCGGGCACTGCGGCACATCGTGGCACGCGCCCGCGACTTCAGCCAGGCACGTCCGGAGCTGGGGCATGCCACCAATGCCGCCGCCATCATCGGCCGGCGCTCCATGAGCCAGGGCGCCTTTTTCGACCGGCGCGTGTTCCTGATTTCCTATGACCCGACCCAGGACCCGGAAGGCACTGTGCTGGAAGGCATCCTGCTGGCTGTCGGACCGGTGGGCGCCGGCATCAATCTGGAATATTACTTCTCCACGGTCAACAACGAACGCTACGGTTGCGGCAGCAAGATCACCCACAATGTCGCCGGCCTGTTCGGTGTCATGGAAGGTACCAGCTCCGACCTGCGCACCGGCCTGCCCAAACAGATGATCGAGATCCACGAGGCCATGCGCCTGCAGGTGGTCATCGAGGCCAGCATCGAGGTGGTCGGCCAAATCTATGCACGCCAGCCGCCCTTGCAGGAACTGATTGGCAATGGCTGGCTGCTGCTGTCCGTCAAGGACCCGGACAGCGAGACCATCCAGGTATTCACACCGGGCACGGGTTTCTCCCCCTGGCGCGGTAGCGTCACGCCACTGCCAACTGTGCAGCGATCACCCGACTGGTACAACGGGCACGAGAATCCGCTGACACCCGCACTCATCGAGGTGGAGACCGCACATGCATAAGCTGGTCTGGTTGATCCCGCTCCTGCCACTGCTGGCCGCCACCGTCATCGGCATTGGCTATCTTACGGGCCTGAACCGTGGCGAAGCAGGCGAAAAACAAACCCGCCGCATTGCCGTGGGTGCCGCGGCATTGTCCCTGCTGCTGGTACTGCTCATCGACGGTATCGCCCTGCTGGAAGGCGTCCCTGGGCAACTGCAATTCGGCACCTGGCTGCACAGTGGCGAGTACGCCATCAAGCTGTCGTTCACGCTGGATGCCCTGGGACTGTCGATGACTACCCTGGTCGCGCTACTGTCAGTGTTGACCCTGCGCTTCTCGGTCAATTACATGCACCGCGAGGCCGGTTACCAGCGTTTCTTCATGGTCCTGTCCCTGTTCATGGCCGCCATGCTGCTGATTGTCATGGCTGGCAATGCCCTGCTGGCATTTGTCGGCTGGGAACTGGCCGGCGTCAGTTCCTATCTGCTGATCAATTATGCCTTTGACCGCACCACGGCCACCATCAATGCCACCCGCGCCTTCGTTACCAATCGTATCGGTGACGCAGGTTTCATCATTGCCATTGCACTGTCGCTGTTCTGGGTAAACAGCGTCGAGTGGCCAGCCGTGCTCTCGTGCACCAGCACCCTGGAAAAACTCCAGGTCGGTTTGATTGCAGCGGCCTTCCTGCTCGCGGCACTCGCCAAGTCGGCACAGGTGCCATTTTCGCCCTGGATTACGCGCGCCCTGGAAGGCCCGACACCTTCAAGCGCAATTTTTTATGGCGCGCTCATGGTACATGCCGGGGCCTACCTGGTGATCCGGTTGGCACCGCTGTTTGAACAGGTGCCGGTATTAATGCTGGCACTGGTGCTGTTTGGCGGCGGCACCGCCGTGTACGGTTTTCTTGCCGGGCTGGTGCAGACCGACATCAAGAGCGGTCTCATCTTTTCCACGCTGGGACAGGTCGGGCTGATCTTCCTGGAATGCGGGCTGGGCTGGTTCACATTCGCGGCCTGGCACCTGGCGGCGCACGCTGCATGGCGTGCCTACCAGTTTCTCAGTGCACCGGCGCTGATGCACTTCATGGGCCGCCCTGCCCGGCCAGTGCCTCGCTGGCTGGCGCGCAAGCGCTGGCTGTATACCGCCTGCCTGCAGCGCTTCTGGCTCGACAGCCTGGCCGACTGGCTGCTGGTCAGACCCACCCGTGCGCTGGCACGGGACACCCAGGCTTTCGATCAGCAAGTCGTCAACCGGCTGGTCGGTCTACCGGGTTCTGCCAGCGCGGTGTCATCGCTGGCACAGTGGGAGAGCATCAAACACGGCCAGGCCAGCCGCATTGTCGGTGATAGCGGCGACATCGGCCAGGCCAGAGGCGCTGTGGGCCAACTGATGGAGGCTGTGGCTACCCTGCTGCACTGGTTCGAGGAACATCTGGTCCTGAAAGGCGGGGATGAAGGCATCTTCAATCTGGTGCAACGTCTCGGCAAGGGCCTGATAAAAATCGAGTCACTGCTGAGCGAACCACGCTATCTGATCCTGCTGATCGTAATCACCTTCATCGTGATCCTGTGACATGAGCCTGACCGAGATCCATTGGACCGCGCAGTCCAGCTACCCGATCCTGGCGACCCTGCAACTGCTGCCGCTGCTGGCTATCGCATTGATCCTGTCACTGCGCGGCAAGGTCGCCCTGTACCCGGTGGCCATCGGACTGGCCGTGGCAGAACTGCTACTGGCATTCGATCTGTACCGGCATTTCGATTCCGCGGAGTCGGCCATGCAACTGGCCGAACAGCTGCCGCTGCTGCCCCTGCTTGGCTACCATGCCGCCGTCGATGGCATGAGCGTCCTGTTCATACTGCTCACCGCCGTGCTGTCGCTGCTGGTCGTGCTGTATGCAAGGGTGCGGAAACTGGCGGACTCGACAACATTTCTGGCCATGGTGTTTGCCATCGAGGCCTCTTTGCTGGGTATGTTTGTCACCCTGGACCTGCTGTGGTTTACCCTGCTGTCTGCGCTCGAACTGCTGCTGATCGCCTATCTGCTGCAGCGCTGGGCAAAGGCACCACAGGACGACATGGCAATGGGGCGCTACCTGCAGTTCATGGGGATCGGCCTGTTGCTGCTGTTTGCCGGCGTCTTCATGCTGGGCTGGAACCACGCCGACGCCACGGGTGGGCAGTGGAGCTTCGATCTACACGACCTGACCATGGTGCCGGTCCCCATCGAGATCCAGTCCGTGATCTTCTTCCTGCTGTTCTATGGACTGGGCATTCGCATCCCGCTGTTTCCACTGCACGGCTGGCTGCCGCTGGTTGCGGAACACGGCACCATTGCCGTTGCCGGTATCTTCCTGCTGGGCCTCAAGACCGGCATCTACGGACTGGTGCGTTTTGTCCTGCCGCTGTTATCCGAGGCGGTATTGCGCTGGCATGACTGGGTGGTGG
Source organism: Gammaproteobacteria bacterium (assembly GCA_003454335.1). Classification (GTDB taxonomy): domain Bacteria; phylum Pseudomonadota; class Gammaproteobacteria; order UBA9214; family UBA9214; genus UBA9214. Next base: position 17,435 of record DMKK01000101.1, read on the forward strand.
CCTTCGCACTCGCCGGGATCTTTTACGCCGCGATCCTGGCACTGATGCAGGTCAATATGCGGCGGATGCTGGCGTTCGCCGTAATCAGCCATACCGGCGTCATCATCATCGGTCTGTTCAGTCTCAGTCATGCCGCCTTTCAGGGGAGCATACTGCTGTCAACGACCTTTGGCACGGCCACCGCCTGCCTGCTGTTGATGTCGGGATTTGTCTACCGGCGGACACGGACCCTGCTGTTGCCGCGACTGGGCGACCTGTTCGGCCACCTCCCCGTGATCGGCATCGCTTTCCTGATCGCCGGACTGTCCATTATCGGCATGCCGGGCACGCCGGGCTTTGATGCCGTACACCTGTTGCTGGAGGCCGCGATCCTGGAGTTTGGCGCCATGGTCACGATTGCAGCAGCACTGGGTAATGTCGCGGCGGCTGCCTTTTTGTTGTGGGCGTTCCAGCGAACCTTCCTGGCGCCACGGGCAGAAGACGTGCCGACACCCGAAATCGAACCCGCAATGCCCATGGAGCGTGTCATCGCCGTGGTACTGATCATGATTTTGCTGGGTACGGGGTTCTACTCCGGACCCTGGCTGGATCTGCTCGAGCATTCGTTCGATGGCCTGACGGCACTCTATGACGGCAACGGCCATGCTGGCGCCCTAGACCTGGTGACGCACTGATGATGCCTTTTTCTGATTCCGGCTTCCCGTTGTTGAGCCTGATGATCATGACCCTGCCCATCGGGGCCGGGCTGATCTGGCTAATGCCCGACCCGCGCAAGGCACGCTGGATTGCGCTGCTAACGGCACTGATTGATCTGGCATTTACCCTGGCGATCGTAATGGGCTTTGATAGTTCGGCGGGTGGTTTTCAGTTTGTTGAACAACATGCGTGGATACCGACCCTGCACATTCAGTATTACATCGGCGTGGATGGCATATCGGTACTGTTCCTGCCACTCACGGTATTACTGTTCATCGGTGTCATCCTGGCCTCCTGGACCAGTGTGCGTACCCTGCCCCGCCTGTACTACACCCTGTTGCTGATCCTGGAAAGCGCGACCCTGGGTATTTTCTGCGCCCTGGACACCATCCTGTTCTTCCTGTTTTGGGAACTGACACTGGTACCGATATTTTTCCTGATCAGTCTCTGGGGTGTTGGCCCGCAGCGGCGCTACGCGGCAGTGAAATACACCCTGATGATGCTGACCGGTGGCGTGCCCTTACTGTTCGGCTTTCTGCTGCTGGCATTCAATCATGCAAGCCTGAACGGCATGGGCGTACCCGACGGCCTGGTGTTCGACTACCCCAGTCTGCTTAACATCCCGTTGCCAGCGGAATTGCAAACAGCAGTATTCTTCCTGCTGCTACTTGGGTTTGCCGTAAAGGCGCCGGTGTTCCCGCTGCATACCTGGCTGCCGACCATCACCATGGAAGGGCCGGTCTCCATTGCAGCCATCATGACCGGCCTGAAACTGGGCGCCTATGGACTGATCCGTTTCACCGTCCCGCTGGCACCTGCCGCCGCCCGGGAATATCACTGGCTGATCGCCGGCCTCGGTGTGGTCGCCATTATCTATGGCGCCCTGATGGCACTCAGCCAGACCAACCTGCGGCGCATGCTGGCGTTCTCCAGCCTGAGTCATGTCGGACTGGTGCTACTGGGCATCGCCTCATTCAACCTGCAGGGCATCCAGGGTGCGCTATTCCAGCTACTGAACTTCAGTATCGTGGCGGGCGGGATTTTTCTGCTCACCGGCTATCTGCATCACCGGGTCGGCTCAACCGATCTCATCAGTCTTGGCGGGGTCGCCAGCAGCATGCCGCTACTGGCGGCCTTGTTCTTCCTGTTCGGCCTGGCCAGCATGGGGGTACCCGGCACCAGCGGCTTCCCGGCCGAATTCCTGCTTATTCTTAGCGCCCTCGAAACCCATACCGGTGCCGGCCTGGCAGCACTGGCAGGCGTCGTTATCGGGGCTGCGTATTTCCTGGGCATCTACCGCCGCGCCTTTCTCGGACCAACACACAACAGCGCAGTCGCCGATGCTATCGACCTGCGGGCACGCGAACTGTGGGTGATTGTCGTGATGGGAATACTCATCCTGGCGGCTGGCTTCTACCCGGACAGCGTGCTGGAATTGACCCGGACGGCGAGCGAAGACTGGGTCAGAATGCTGCCGGGCAACTAGCCCCAGTGCCAATCGTTGCGGGCCAACGTCGAAAACTGAAAGAGGGGCAGAGAGATAATGTCTTAACCCCTCCGCCCCATTTTATTCAATCGGCTTTAATGATTCCGCAGGCGTCGCGCGAACCTCCAGCGCAGCCTTTTTTGAGATCGCTCTCCTGGTCACAGTAAGTATCTTCACTGGTATGAATAATAAAACTGCTGCCGTCAGCATCAAACAGGGTGAGACGGCCCGGTGACAAGGTAACCCGGTTAGTCGTATGACTCATGGAGCCCTTGCCGTTCTTTACATCGATATTGATAAGGTCGCCCATATGATACGGGTGATTGATGTCTGGCGCGGGAACCTGGTCTCCAGCGCTATCCGGTCGCGTTTGACCGAAAGGCCCGGGGTCATGGTGGCCCTTGGCAGCGCCGCAGGGTTCACAGGCGGCCGTTTCGTGAATGTGCACAGCATGCTTGCCATCGGACAAACCCTCGACTTTGAGATGGATAGTAACGTCCTTGATACCTTCGTCCGTCATCTCCTCGGTGAGTGTCGCATTCCCCGAAATGCTGGCGTCAGTACAGCCTTTGATATCGGCCGTCGCCGCGAGTTTGGCGGCATAACCGGGTAGCGAAATGCCGGCCAATGCAGCCGCAGCAAACAGGTAAAGACAAGTGGTACTGGCAGATTTTAACGGTATCTCGATCATCAGTGACTCCCTTTATCATTATTGGTTGCAGTGCCGAAAATGGCACTTCATAAAGTATAGTATGAAAATGTAATTAGGGAATACGTATGTCCAAGTACGACCCAGAGTGATTTTGAGCAGAGTATGTGGATGTCTCGAAGGTGTGACTACGGAAGCATAGAGATTACTAATATTAACGGTCGGTGTAATTCCGTAGACGACCCAACTGAGACGTAGAGAATTTTACTTTGTAGGTCAGGAATGCAACTGAAAGTCGCCGTTCCCGGACTGGAGTCTGGACGGAGATTTTTGTATCTGAGAACTCCACAGGAACTTCGGGAATGTCGCATTGTGGCCATTTATCCCGTTGCCAGCCCAATCAAAAAACGTGGTTCATGATTGCGTTGAATGGCATATTACTGGCCGAAATTTGAAGTTTAATGCGCCCCCCTCCCAACTCTTCCCGGTTCTCACCTCTGTCAGATAGCCAAAAAGCAAAGGCCACCCCGAAGAATGGCCAGTCGTACAGGCCGCAATCGAGACACTTGTCATGTCCCGCGGGACTTCCTGGCACACAGCCGGTCAAAATGCTGTTTGATGATATGGATTGCCGTGCGGTTGCCTGCAGGCCTGCCTGTTCATATTCTGGCCTGCTATAGCGCGCAATATACCGGCGCATGACAGTCCTCCTTGGACTGTTTTACTGCCGGTGCATTGGGTTAGCCCCCCCGGTCCAGTTCCTCGGATGGATTGCTCCGGAAGTGGCTGAAGGGATGGTTTAGTTGCATTTTCTCAAATGCGGCCCTGCTCTCCTCGGACTCGAAATAAATGGTCAGGTTGCCGTCCATAATCGACGGATGTTCCGCCAGGTTCCAGATGTCGCGGCCGGTGATCGGATCAATGGTGTTCACCAGGTGATCCGGCTCATGCAGCCTGTGACTCTGTTCCTGATCGCGTGCCAGCGGAGTGGTGGCGACCCAGTTGAGATCTTCAAACCGGATGACCGGTGTGTGCTGTGTCGGTGTGTTCATGACAGTACCTCCTGTTTGTTCGTATGGCCACGTGACAGTAGTGCTTCGTGGTTACGTGAATTAAGCTAGATGTGCAATTGCTGACGCGATTCCCCTGGTCCACGATTGTGGGTTGTACAGAAATCCATCAGGATTCAGGAGGGAATCAAGGCATATATGCGCAGTGTTTGTTGCATCCATCACATGCTACCTCTGTACAGTCTGAACTTAATGCCTGTCCCATGCGTTGCGGTTTAATCTAACTCTAGATCATCGCACTTGTTTGTCAACTATCGTTCCTTTCATCTACTCGCGCGGTACACATGGCTAACGTGATATTTTGACGCTTGCAAACGAGTGGCCGTAAAAAACTGGTGGCGAGCCTGGGCCGGTATGCAATCATCGGCTATTGGCCTGCCTGTTACAGGGTTGTCTCAGTGGCGCTTCTGTGGCTGCAAGATAACCAGGGGATTTTAAATATTGAATAACCGGACATTGATAGCGGGTTCAATCCGTCGGCGCAACACAGTACCGTGCTGTAAAAAGTCCTATGAATTACGGTATATTTTCCATGGCTGTTATTACACAGGCTTACTATACCTACAGCATGTATTGCCGGATGCGTGCAACGATCGCTGAATGGAGGAGGCTCCAGTGAAGGACCGAGCCGCTCTCTTTCAGACATTAGGTCTTTACGACTTAAGTACAATAGACGCACAGGCGTTATTGATAGGAAAATATACTTAGGCTCTGGGAGGAACCTAATCGTGGATAGAGAAAAACGCAAAAGTGACACCGCAATTCCAGCAAATCTGGAAGAGATATTGAACGAAGTGCAGCAGCAGGCACTACCCGGGATAAAATATTTGGGGTGGGAGCCCCGGTTCTTGCGGAAGCCAATGTTTCAGGCGCCGGAAATTGTAATTCACAACTCCAGTGATGGCAGGACAGGGATACTGGATGTGGATGGTAGTATTAGAATAAAGAACATCAATATACGCGAACATGAACAACTGAAGTCTAGTGAATTCGGCAGCACGACTGCAACAGAAAGTGATCCGATGCCGGCTGGATCTGCAGCACATGATAAGGAGTTGGCGTCATTACGTGCGGACAATGAGAAACTGCTTGCAGAGATAAAGGAAAGCCAGTTCACCGAAGCCCGCCTGACGGAACAGATAGAACAACAGCGTGGCGAGCTTTGCGAGTCAGCAGAGAAGTTGAGCTCACTGTATGTGCAGGTGCAAAGCGATACTGTAGCAATGCAATTGCTGCAGGACCAGTATGCCGCCTTGCAGGAGCAGTATGCAGATGTAAACGAGTGTGTTGCGTCGATCAGTTGAGCCCACCGCCGGCTCCTGTCAATTAGTACCAAACAATTCACAGTACTGGCGCAAGTACGTCTATTGGCGCTGGAATATCTTGCAAGCGTAACCGGGACAGACAATCTGAACCACTCCCCCGAATTTTTTCACCATTTACTGACGCTTGCCAGTAAACTTCATGGATGGAAACGCTAAGGCTTCGCAAGATTTGCATTGACACCTACCGGGAGAATGTCGCCTACCTGCATCGTGACTGCCCGGTCTATCGCAGTGAAGGCTTTCAGGCACTGAACAAGATCGAAATACACAAGGCTGA
>DMKK01000108.1 GCA_003454335.1 Gammaproteobacteria bacterium
CGATGCCGGCGAAGTGATGCCGCCGAAATCGACCTGGTTCGAACCCAAGCTGGCTGACGGACTGATTTCGCTGATGCTCGACTGACAACCGTTCCATGCCCGGGAAATCCGGCATGTTGCGGTCCGGCCCGGGAGCATCGTGTCTGATGTTGCTGTATTGCATGTTTGTCAAATCCGCTCAGGCGGTTTCACCTTCAAAATTGTAATCAATGTTCTTGCAGGGTTCCTGCACGAAGTTCCCCTGGATAAAATCCACGCCGGTCTGCCAGAGATGTGCGAGACTGCCGGCATCATCCACGCACTCGGCAATGCACTGCTGTCCACCTTCCCGTGCGAGTTCAATAATCTCCTGCACTTTCGACTGCTGCTCCTTGTTACTGCCCAGACCGCCAATGAGGGCGCCGTCGATTTTCAGGATGTCTGCCGGTATATGTTTGAGTAATTGTGGTTGATTGCCCTGTCCATAATGTTCAAGAGCAACCTTGCATTGCAGTTGCTGTATTTCCCTGACAAACTGCATGGAGTTCTTCATGTCATTGAAGGCACTGCATTCTGATATCTCGAAAACAACGTTATCACCGGACAATTCGTGTTCCTGCAGTTTTTCACCAATCCAGCTGGCCAGACTGGTATCCGTCAGTGTCCCTCCTGAAAGCTTGATGTAGAACGAGATGTCATTGTCGTTATTTCTGAGTTCGGCGAGTTCCCTGAAGGTAGCTTCGATAATCCAGCGATCGATTTCGCCGCTGAGGCCGGTTTTCTCTGCGATGGCAAGAAATTGCCCGGGAAGAATAATCTGACCGGTTCCGTCTACAATTCTGAGCAGGACCTCATAACGTTGCTGTGTATCGCCTTTCAGGCTGACGATTGGCTGATATGCGAGATAAAAACGTTCTTCATCAATGGTGTCGCGAATGACCTTGTCCCATTCTTCTTCCTGCTCGCTGCCAGCCTGTTCGTTAACGATATAGCTGTGGGTATGTAACTGGTTGCCACCCGCCGAGCGAGCGACTTCACATGCGATATCTGCGTAAGCGAGTATGCCCTGTGCATCGCTTGCCTGGTCGTTGATGGTGCAGATGCCAATGCTGCCGGTCATGGTGATTGCACGCCCGTTTACTTCGGACAGGTTGCCCGCGATCTGGTGCAGCAGGGCTTCACCCAGTTTCAGAGTATTTTCCTGGTTGATGTCATAGTGCAGGATAGTGAAACAGCAGTCACCAAACCGTGACAGGCAGTCGTTCTCGCCACAGCTGGACTTCAGTATTGTGGCAATGTCCCGCAACGTCTGGTCACTTGCTTCGATGCCGGTTTCATCGCGAATGGCCCTGAAGTTATCCAGCGTTATATAAATGAGTGCGCGATGGTCGCCGCTCGTGTTCGGAGCGCTCATGCGCTCTTTCAGCTCCTGTATGAAGTACTGGCGATTGACAAGGCCCGTGATCATGTCTTGCTGTGTCAGTGCCTTGATCTTTTTTTCAAGTGCAGCATTTGACGCATTGGCCCGTATGATTATCTGTGTGCAGGGTTCTCCGTCCATGGTCGCCGGTGACAGCTCCATGCTGCTCTGGAAAGGTTCGCCTGCCGGGTTAAGGCAGTCAATTTCGAGGGTGTTCGCGGTTGCCTGCTTGTCCAGGTAGCCTTTCAGGAACTCCCTGAATGTATCGCGCTGATCGTTGCTGATCATGTCGAGTATGGGGGTGCCATCGACCTCTTCAGGGGTGTCGATGGAGAATAAATCCATATAGGGCTGGTTGGCATAGACATGCATGCCTTCATGGATATAGGCGACAGCGTCGCTGGAGTTCTTTATCAGGGCATGACAGCGGTTTTCACTCTCACGCAAGGTTTCATTGAGCATCTGCAGTTTTATCTGCAGCCGAAGGGTGCTGACCTCCCGGTCGAAAACCAGTTGCAGGTGGTCAACCTCGTCGTAGGAAATCAGAGCGGCGATGCCGGACTTCTTTGCGGCCACCACGTCGCTTTCAGATGCTTCACCGCTTATGACGATGACCGGGGCGGTGACTTTGTGTTTTTCCAGCAGGGTCTGTACATCTTTCGGGGAGGGCAGTGTTTCACCGCTGCCACACAGCACGATATCCGGGAGTTGTTCCTGTAGCGCAGTTTCAATCTCGGCGGCTTCCTTGCCGTGGCTAAAACTTATGCGATGGCCGGCATTACGCAATACGTTAGCCAGGGATTCAGCATCATTCCTGCTTTCCTCGACAATGAGGATACGTAGATTTTCTCCGTTGTCCACAGCTGACCCCGTTTCCTGAAGTAAAAATATCGCCCTGAGACTGGTGCACTGCAGGCTCGGGCTCCGACTACAGTTTTTTCGGCAATAGCGGGGAAGTCTGAAGCCCTCTTTATATAATGCGTCCTGCCTCGACACCGGCCAGCTCGGACTGCAGTCGGGTATTTCCTGAAGGGGGTTTTCCTGATAGCATGCAAGTAACTGAAAATCAGAATATTTAGGCGCCTGTGATGGGCCCCGATTAGCTCAGGATTTTATTGCGGAGACAGCTATGCACGTAATTAACGTCAGACCCGAAACAGCGGAAGATATTCGCGCTATCGATGTTGTCCATATCAGTGCCTTTGGTGGGGAAGCCGAGGCGCGATTGGTCAGCGCCTTGCGAGAATCAACGACTTACAGCCGTGAACTTTCCCTGGTAGCCGAGTTGGGGGGGCGTATCGTGGGGCATGTGCTGCTCACGCGGGTGCCGTTACGCAAGGATGGCACCGAGAAAAATGTGCTGGCGCTGGGGCCCATGTCAGTTGTCCCGTCCCAAAGCCACCGCGGAATCGGGTCTGAGCTGATAAATGCCAGTATTAGTCTGGCAAAGGAAAAAGGCTACGGTACTATCGTGGTGCTGGGGCATCCTGAGTACTACAAGCGTTTTGGTTTTGTACCCGCAAAGGACGTACACGTGACCTGTAACCTGCCTGCACCTGAAGATGCGCTTACCGTCAGGGAGTTGGTAGAAGGGAGCCTGTCTGGTGGCGGTCACGTCGAGTATCCGGAACCGTTTATTGAACTTTTTTAGCGTTTAAAAAACAGGTGCCTGGTGTACTGGTTCTGTTTTCAGTCTGGATGCTTACAATGACGTAAAATGATACTGGGCGAAGCTGCCGGTATTTTCCAGTTGCCGGGTCAGTTTGACTGTTTCTGTTTTGCCATTATCTTCAATCCTTGCAGTACAACCGGTACGCAAGGGTAATGATGGCAGCAACAGTGATGCCTGTTGCCTGATAGTCGCTATTCCTGGTAACAATATCCCCTGAATCCTGTCGCCTTTGCTGACACCATTATTAAGCGGCTGTGCCCAGACAGTTCGTGCACCGGGTGACAGTAATTGTATGCCAAGCTCCAGTCCGCGTTCCTCGGTAAACTTCATGCGGCGGATGGTACCCAGTTGCCACGTGTCCGGGGCATGCTGCCCCTCTTCTATAAGTGCAATCAGTTCACCAACCTGTGCGCAAGAAACCTTGTCACTGTCCCACAGCAGGCAATACCCCCCGGCACTAATATCGGCTATTTTCCACGACTCAATACGTGATGTTGACATATTGTCTGCGGCGTAAGCACCTTTGAACGGGTTGTTGTCAGCTGTAATTGCCTGCCGGGAACTCTTGCCGGAAAGGGGGCCAGTATCGATAGAGGTGGCACCCTCAAAAGTCGGGTCTTGCAGATAGTGCGTGTCCCGGATGTCCTTATCCGCTTCCGGTTTTCCGGTGACGGATTCCAGTGCAATCCGGTTGATTGCACTGAGCCCGATAAGCAGCCGGACCGGTGCATCTTGCGGGTGACGGGCAAACCTGCGCTTGGGCATGACGCCCCATGCCAGCATCAGTCTATGCATGGTTTCGGTTATATTTGTCCCTGTTTGCTGCCCGGTGCTGCCCTGCTCAGCGGCCAGGTGTTCACGCATGCGGGCAGCCATCCTGTTGGTATCCAGAATACAGATGTGGGCGTCAGGTGTACTAATGTCACTCAGATTGCGATATGAGGGCGGTGCGTCAGACTGCAGGTTGATGGAAAATAAACCATGTGTTTTTTCATCATTCATGTGATGTAGTTGACTGGAATCTGCCCAGTCCAGCAGTGTGTTATAGACAAAATGAATATCCTTCTGGCGCAGGCGGTAGGGGCATGCCAGGGACAGTAGCAGCGTCTGCTTGTAAACAGTTTCAATGCTGCTTTCTGCGTGTGTGTGCAGGGTAATATCGGTAACCGCGTGTCCAGTGATATTGCACTCATCGGCCAGTGCATAGAGGGCGTTGATTGTTTTCCACAGTCCTTCGGGATACTGGATATAAATTCGGTAGCTGGTCAGCAGTATCTCGCTCAGATAACGCAAGGCGCGGTGCAGGGCAATCGCCAGTCGCGGTTTATCTCTGTTTTTGTTGCGCAGATCATCGGCCAGAATTCTGTAACCCGTGGCCATATTGTTGCAGAGTTCGAGGGTTTGCGTGGCAGCGACAAGATACTTGTCTTTCAATGGCAGGGGTTTGTCCAGAAATTCTTTTTTCAGTGCGTCGGTAACGCACATGACAGGTGTCGTGAAGCGTTCGAGTGCTTCCCGGCGGTTGTCCGGTGGAAGCATGAGTGTGTTGATTTGCTGTAATGCGCCGTCCAGCAGTTCCAGGCTTTTCCCGGTATTTATCAGGGGCAAGTCATCGAGCCATGCTGTGAGTGCCGCAGGCCCTGTATTGAAACTGTGGTTGTCTGGTTGCTTTCTTTGCGGGAGTTGTTGATTCATATCTGACTGATCATCCTGATTGAGTTGAAATACCATCCAAGGTGATTCCAGTATATCCAATCGGCATGCAGATGCGAGGGCTTTAAAGTGGTGTTTTTCCTGGCATTCCCGGGATTTCCTGGACCAGCCGGGGCACCAGGTATCCGGGTAGGCATGCGCTTACCTCGGCAATCAGCTTTCGGGCAGTTGCCGTGTCCACATCGAAATGCGCAGCACCCTGTACCCTGTCGAGCTGATGCAGGTAATAGGGCAGGACACCTGCCGCAAACAGGCGTTCACTCAGGTTAATGAGGGTGGTGGCAGTGTCGTTGACGCCTTGCAGCAGTACCGACTGATTCAACAGGGTGACACCCGCACGGCTTAGCTGACTCATGGCATCGATTACAGCGGCATCAACCTCATTGGGATGGTTGCTGTGCACGACCATCACAAGCTTCTGTCTTTGTGATGCCAGCCATGCCAGCAGACCTGCATCGACACGTTCCGGCAGTACGATTGGCAGACGTGTGTGGATTCGCAGCGTGTGCAGGTGTTCGATGTCTGCCAGTCTATCCGTCAGGGACTGTAACCGTGCGTCGGTCAGTGTTAACGGATCACCGCCACTGAGAATGAGTTCTGTGATATCGGGATGTTGCTCGATATATTTGATTGATGGTTGCCAGTGATCGCTTGTCGGGTTGGCATCTGCATAGGGAAAGTGTCGCCGGAAACAGTAGCGGCAGTGTATGGCGCAGGCACCGGTGACGGTCAGCAGGGCGCGCCCCCGGTATTTATGCAGCAGTCCCGGGACCGGCATGGCATCCAGCTCTTCCAGCGGGTCACACAGCCAGCCGTCTGTTGCTACGGTCTCTTGCTGGACCGGCAATACTTGCAGTAATAACGGGTCCCGGCTGTCCCCCTTGTTCATTCGCTGTACAAATCCATGTGGTACCCGCAGCGGGAAATTGTCGGTTAATGGCCGGGTTTTCAGTTGCGCAGGATCAATCTGCAGCAGGGTAAGCAACTCGTCAGTCGATTTCACGGCCTGGGCCAGCAGGGTCTGCCAGACCGGCCTATGTTCCGGAGTCTGTATTCGGGGTATCATAGCGGGCGTTTTTCCACTGATTCGGTAACACAAGGTTAAAGGTCACATGGCATCTTACAGCACCAATGAATTCAAGGGCGGTCTGAAAATCATGATTGATGGCGATCCCTGCGCCATTATTGAAAACGAGTTTGTAAAACCCGGCAAGGGCCAGGCATTCGTCAGGGCCAAGATTCGCAATCTGAAGACCGGTCGAGTGGTTGAGCGCACTTACAAGTCCGGTGAGTCGGTAGAGGCAGCCGATGTCATGGATGTGGACCTGCAATACCTGTATAGCGATGGGGAATTCTGGTACTTCATGGACCCGCAGACCTTTGAGCAGAAGCCCGCTTCAGCCGAGGCCGTGGGGGATGCAACAAAATGGCTCAAGGAACAGGATATGTGCGAGGTCACTCTGTGGAATGATAACCCGCTGGCAGTGACGCCACCGAACTTTGTCATGCTGGCCGTGACCGATACCGATCCGGGACTGCGCGGTGATACCTCGGGCGGTGGTGGCAAACCGGCGAC
>DMKK01000026.1 GCA_003454335.1 Gammaproteobacteria bacterium
CATATTGGTTTTCATCCCCCGCAGGCCGAATATCACGCGACGATTACCTTCACTGGCAAGATATTCTGCTGCATTCAGTGATTCTTCCAGGGTGATGCCGAAACCACGCTTCAACAGTACCGGAAATTCAGGTTCGCGCCCGATTGATTTGAGCAGCTCAAAATTCTGGGTATTGCGGGTACCAATCTGGAGCATTATTCCGGTAGGGTGGCCTGTCAGTTCCAGCGCCTCGTGAATTTCACGCACATGGGTTTCATGTGTCACCTCCATGGCGATAACCTTGATGCCGTATTTCCCGGCCAGTTCGAAAACATATGGAAGGCAGCTTTTACCATGGCCCTGGAACGAGTAGGGGTTGGTGCGCGGCTTGTAGGCACCCATGCGGGTACATTGCTGCCCGTGTTCCTGCAGTGCCTGCAGCATGATTTCTACGTGCTCCGGTGTATCGACAGCACAGAGACCGGCAAAAATATTCAGGTTGTCCTGACCAAAACGCACCCCATTGTAATCAAAGTGCGTCGGCCGTTTGTCGTCATGGTGTCGTCCGAGAACACGGTACTCTTCAGATACCCGCACCACACGTTCGACACAGGTAAAGCTTTCCATTTCCTCAATTGACAGGCTTGCGGTGTCGCCAACGAGGTAAATTTCCGTCAGGGTTTGCAGGATGCCTTCTTCATTATGCACACGAGACTGTATGTTGCTCAGGTTTGAGAGATAATCCATTAACTGCCGGTAATCGTCACCTGACTTGTCAGTATCGGTTTGTAGTATGAGGATCATGCGCTTTATCCCGGATTGGTGTCTGAACTCCCGCTATTATCCATAAAACCATCCATAAAATCCGGGGAATTAACGATGGCGCCCGCCATGTCGAAGGGCGAGACACCAATACGGGCAAGTTTGCCCGGTAAGGAGGGGATTGCCGGTTACCGGCGTGATGCCCGGTAACCGGTGGTTGTTCAGGGGTGCGTGTTTTTCGCGTGCTGGATAACAGAGTGGAGGACCAGGTCGTTTTCGAAATAAACCGTGTAACCGGTGTATTCCCAGCGTGAAATGGGGGGTTCACCGACTGCAGGCACTTCCTGTGCGGGTTCCCCGAATTGCTGACGGACCAGAGCCATGTTCAGTCCCTTACGTGGTGTCTGTATTGCCGGGGCTGACTGAATACCGTCAATCAACAGCACATCAGCTGATACCGGACCTGCAGCGATCAGGGCGAGGGTCATAAAAAGCAACACGGAACGGCAATAATACATAGATAACTCCTTGTTAATACGTGCAAAATACTGTTTATACCGGTTATGATTTGACTATAGCATCCAGCAACAGGATACAAAAGCAGGAATTTGTATAATGTGACAGGAATCACCTGCCTGCGGACTATCTCCCTGCCCAGTAGCCGGATATCGGCAGACAACACGATTTTTAAAGAACCTGACTGGAGGAGAAGGCAATATTTTTCCGCTAACACATCGATTTTCGGTGGCGCCGATGCTGGACTGGACGGACCGCCACTGTCGCTATTTACTGCGGCTGTTCACAACACATTCACTGCTCTACACAGAAATGGTGACATCCGGCGCGTTGCTGCACGGAGATCCGGAACGCTTTCTCAGGCATGATGCGGCTGAACATCCGTTAGCACTGCAACTGGGAGGCAGTGATCCCGTGGCATTGTCTGAATGTGCGCGTATGGGTGCAGATTTTGGCTATGATGAAATCAATCTGAATGTCGGCTGTCCCAGTGACCGGGTGCAATCAGGGCGTATTGGCGCCTGCCTGATGGCAGAACCCGGGCTTGTTGCCGAGTGCATTGCGGCCATGAAACATGCCGTGTCAGTACCGGTAACGATAAAAACAAGGATTGGCATTGATAACAGGGACTCCTATGAAGAACTTGCTCACTTCATTGCGTGCGTTCAGGCAGCAGGCTGTGACACCTTCGTCATTCATGCACGCAAGGCCTACCTGCAGGGACTAAGCCCAAAAGAAAACCGAACCGTTCCGCCGCTCAACTATGCGTTTGCTTGGCGCATTAAACAGGAATTTCCGGACCTTGAAATTATTGTTAATGGTGGTATCGAAAATCTCGATCAGGCGGCTGCCCAGCTGGATAAGGTCGACGGCGTCATGCTGGGGCGCGCCGTCTATCACAATCCCTCGTTGCTGGCGAATGTGGATGCCCGGATATTTAATGATCCACACCCCGTACCGACATGCGCGGCGATTGTTCACAGCATGATTCCCTACATCGACAGGGAACTGAAACGGGGATCACGACTCAAACACATCACACGGCACATGCTCGGTCTGTTCCATGGGGTGCCCGGCGCACGCCACTGGCGGCGGCATTTAAGCGAAAATGCCCCGCAGGCAGATGCCGGTAGCGAAGTTGTCATCCAGGCACTGGAGCAGCTGGCCAGAGCCAATGACAGCGCCAATGAGAGTGCCGGCGGTACAGGTTCACCAACAAGCGGGTACTATCATGGCCATGGATAACTGCACCACTGCGTAGGCGCTGAAACAGGACATGACAACAAAACAGGATCTGATTGTTATCGGCGGCGGACCCGGCGGGCTGGTTGTGGCAAGTGTTGCCGCACAGCTTGGTCTCAAGGTGACGCTTATCGAGAAGTCCGGTCTCCTTGGCGGGGACTGTCTGCATACCGGTTGCGTACCGAGCAAGGCACTTATTCACATGGCGCGCATTGCGCATGCGGCCAGGACCGGCGTCAATCAGGGCCTGTTATCGACGATGCCGGAGATTGATTTTAGCAAGGCCATTGACCATGTAAACCGCGTAACAGCAAAGATACAAATCCATGATGATCCGGAACGGTTCCGTAATTATGGCTGTGATGTGCGTTTTGGCAAAGCCCGATTTATCAGTCAACATGAAGTGTCTGTTGATGATGGAGAGACCGTTACCGGCAGGCGCTTTGTCATAGCAACGGGATCCAGGCCGGCTATCCCGCCCATTCCCCTGCTGGAACAGGCCGGGTTTGATACCAATGAAACAATTTTCAAACGGCGTACGCTGCCAACCCGACTTGCAGTGATTGGCGGCGGCCCGATTGGTGTCGAACTGGCACAGGCCTTTACACGTTTTGGCAGCAAGGTAACCATCATCGAGATGGCAGACCGCTTGCTGATCAATGAAGACAAGGCGATATCACTGCAACTGCAGGAGGTCCTGAAGAAGGAGGGGATAGAAATCATCACTGCCGTGCAGGTGGCGGGGGTTCACCGGGAAGGTGATTCACGACAATTGAGGCTGTCAAATAACATGACCATTGATTGTGACCAGATCCTGGTGGCCACTGGCAGGCGCCCGGTGGTGCACGATCTGGGACTAGAGGAGGCAGGCGTTGAATTTGGCCGAACGGGAATCACCGTTGACCGGCGTTTACGCACCTCGCAAAAACACATCTATGCAGTCGGTGATGTCTGCGGGCCGTACCAATTCACGCATATGGCTGAATACCAGGCCGGTATTGCGCTCGCCAATATTGCGTTTCGCATACCCCGGAAGACAGATTACCGCGTTGTGCCGCGGGTTGTTTATTCAGATCCTGAAGTGGCCTCGGCAGGCATCACAGAGGACGAGGCGCTGGCACAGGGAATCAAGTATCATATCGCGGAATTTCCAATGGCAGAGGTGGATCGCGCCATAACAGATGATGCCGAGGCCGGACTTTCCCGGATACTGATCAGCAAGGGACGTGTGATCGGTGCAAGCCTGATCGGTCCACACGCAGGTGAACTGATTCATGAACTTGCGCTGGCCATGCAGGTCAATGCCAAAGTAACAGCAATCTCCGCACTGGCACACGCCTATCCGAGCTATGCACAAATACATCGCCGGACAATAAATAAAAGCTATGCTCACTTGTTGCAATCAAAAACGACCCGCTCGCTGGTCTGGTTGCTGAAGCGCGTGTTGCCCTGACCGATATTGACTAACATCCATGCATGCAACCCTGCCATTACTGATACACGATGATTTTCCTGCGATCACACGCAAGAAGCTGGAAATTCTGCAAGTCAATCTTGGCTACAAGTGCAATCAGTCATGTCTGCATTGTCACGTCAATGCCGGGCCCGGGCGTACGGAGATGATGGACCGGTCAACCGTCGAGGCACTGCTGCGCTTTATTGACGCCTCGACCGTCAGGACACTTGACCTGACCGGTGGCGCACCTGAACTGAATTCCCTGTTCAGAACGATTGTCACGGCAGCCCGCGAACGTGACATAGAAGTGATTGATCGTTGCAATCTGACTATTTTATTTGAACCTGGACAGGAAGAGACGGCTGAATTCCTGGCTGAAAACAATGTCAGGGTCGTGGCATCATTACCGTGTTATATCAAGGATAATGTTGACAGGCAGCGCGGTGACGGCACCTTTGAAACCAGCCTGAAGGCCCTGAGATTACTGAATAGCCTGGGCTACGGAAAGCCGGGCTCAGGCTTGCTGCTCGATCTGGTATTTAACCCGCAAGGACCGGTGCTACCGCCATCCCAGGAAGCACTGAAGCTGGACTACAAGCGTCACCTGGCTGAGCAATACGGCATCATCTTCAACCACCTGTTGACCCTTGCCAATATGCCTATCCAGCGCTTTGGCAGTACCCTGATCAGCCGCGGTGAATTTGATGGCTACATGGCATTACTTAAAAGCGCGCACAAGGACGACAATATCGACTCTGTTATGTGCCGCTCCCTGATCAGCGTGGACTGGCAGGGGTATGTCTATGACTGTGACTTTAACCAGATGCTTGACATGCCATTGCAGCTTGATGCCCGACCCAAGCTGCATATATCGGATCTGGCAGGTGTTGATTTGAATAACCAGGCCATCCATGTCGCCGGGCATTGCTACGCCTGTACAGCAGGGCAAGGCTCCGGTTGTGGCGGAGCACTGGAATCGTAATTTATTGATCATCAGGAGCCGGAAGATGTCCATGAATGCAAAAGAAAGTGTCCTTGAGCGGTACTCCGAGGGGGCCAAAGAGCGACAGGAATCACTGTGCTGCCCGGTATCGTATGATGCCGGACTGCTGGCCATGCTCCCTGACGAGATTATCGAAAAGGACTATGGCTGCGGCGATCCCTCCCGATATGTGCAACCAGGCGATGTGGTACTTGACCTGGGGTCCGGCGGCGGGAAGATTTGCTACATGGCGGCCCAGCTGGTAGGTAAAACCGGTCAGGTCATTGGTCTGGATATGAATAATGACATGCTGGCACTTGCCCGCAAATACCAGGCGGAGATGGCTGCGCAATTAGGTAGCGACTGTGTCAGCTTTGTTAAGGGACATATCCAGGACCTGGCTCTGGGTATCGATGCGCTGGATGAGTACTTGCAGGCCCATCCTGTCAACACTCATGAGGACTATGCGGCATTAAAATCCTGGGAGACGGCACAGCGCAACGACAAACCGCTGATACCGGACCAGTCAGTAGATTTGGTGATTTCGAATTGCGTATTGAACCTGGTCGATGACCATGAAAAACAGCACATGATCAGTGAAATATTCCGGGTACTCAAGCCGGGGGGACGCGTAGCGATTGCTGATATTGTGAGTGACCAGCCGATACCCGAAAACCTGAAAAATGATCCCGAGCTCTGGAGTGGCTGTATCTCGGGTGCCTTCCGTGAAGATGAGTTTCTGAATGAATTTACGGCAGCAGGATTCAGTGCCGTGAGCTATGATAAGTGGGATGCAGAACCCTGGCAGGTTATCGCGGGCATTGAATTTCGTTCAGTGACATTAACAGCCGTTAAACCCGAAACCGGTAATAATCAGGCGAGTGATCGATGCCTCATTTATCGCGGCCCCTTTGCGGCCGTCGTTGATGACGATGGCCAAACCTATGTGCGCGGCCAGCGCGTCAACATTTCCGAGGCAACCCGCAAATTGCTGGTAAATCCGGCCTTCAATAATGGCTTCATTGATCTCTCGGCACCAGGTAACGAAATACCAGCAAGCGGTTGCTGCAGTGCCGGTAAATCGACAACACCGAAATCTTCAAAGGGTGGCTGCTGCTAGCCCGCCTGTCCCATCGTGTTCCCTAGTGAGATATGCGGGCTACTACACAACAATTGTCAGTCATCATCCCGGCACTGAACGAAGCCGGGTGTATCCGTGAACTCTGTACTGCCTTGCAACCGCTGCGCAGCCGTGGTCATGAGGTCATACTGGTCGATGGAGGCAGTGACGATCAAACGCTTGCCCTGGGGACGCCGCTTGTTGACATAGCCCTGAGTTCCGCAAGGGGGCGTGCCCTGCAAATGCGGACCGGCGCTGCTGCCGCCAACGGCACGATTCTCTGGTTTCTGCACGCGGATACCGGCGTGCCGGACAGTCCGGATCAACTGATCCTCGAGGCACTGGAGAATAGCCGCAACGACTGGGGGCGTTTTGATGTCTCGCTGTCGGCCAGGCACCTTGTTTTAAGGGGTGTTGCGCACCTGATGAACCTGCGTTCATGTATAAGCGCCATTGCCACGGGCGACCAGGGGATCTTTGTACGCCGGTCATTATATGAACAGGTTGGCGGCATCCCGCCATTGCCCCTGATGGAAGACATTGCACTGAGCCGGGCATTGAAGCAACACAGTCGACCGGCCTGTATTCGGCAACGACTGGTAACCTCTGCACGGCGCTGGCAACAACACGGCATTACCCGCACCATACTCACCATGTGGGGACTGCGTCTTGCCTATTTTATTGGCATCAGTCCCCATCACCTGGCGAAGTACTACGCGGCAAACCAGGAGTCCTGTCGGACTTCGGCATGAAATATCCAAACTCGCGCCTGTTGCTGTTTACCAAGGCACCTGAACCCGGCAAGGTAAAGACGCGGCTTGCCGCCTTTCTTGGAACAGATGCTGCCGCAGAGTTGTATGAGAGTCTGCTGCATGACTGCCTGGAGATGTGCGTGACAGCAGATTTGTGCCCGGTTGAAATCTGCTGCAGTCCGTCAACAGGGCATGACTTCTTTCAGCAGTGTCGGGAACGCTATCACACCACTCTTCAGCAGCAGGCCGAGGGTGATATCGGACAACGAATGTCGCGTGCCATTATGTCTGCATTACAACGGGCTGAACATGTTGTGCTCATCGGGGCAGACTGCCCGGCATTGACTGCTGATGATCTGGATAACGCGTTTTATGCTCTACAACAGGGTACAGATGTGGTGCTGGGGCCTGCTAAAGATGGCGGCTATTACCTGATCGGAATGAGCAGTCATCATCCGGGCCTGTTTGAAAACATCCCCTGGAGCACACACCGGGTACTTGCGGCAACTGAAACCCTGTTACGGGAACAGTGCCTGAGCTGGCACCTGTTACCGCTATACAGGGATGTTGATACAGCAGAGGATTATTCGGTATACATGGCCACGAATTGACTGATAATTCCTGCCTGACTGGCACAAACCGGAAAAGTATCCTATATACTATAATAAGCAGTCATGATGTATGCGTATTGCACATCCTGGCATCCAGACAAATCCAACGGAGGCAGCTCATGAGAAGACTCTATTTCCTGATCCCGACTGTAGACAGCGCGAAAAATATAGTTGATGAACTCCTGCTTGCCCGCATCGAGCAGCGGCATATACATATTGCAGCTGCAGACCACCATGCCTTGCTTGAGGCCAATCTGCCTGAAGCCGGTTTGCTGCAGGAAAGTGACTTTGTACCTGCTGTCGAACGCGGCCTGGCCATCGGTGGTGCCACCGGGATACTTGCAGGTATTGCTGCTGTTGCATTGCCGGGTGTCGGACTGGTTCTCGGTGGCGGTGCCATCCTTGGTATCGGTTTGGCGGGCGCCGGACTGGGAGCCTGGGCCTCGGGCATGATTGGCGTTTCTGCTCCCAGTACCCGTCTGAAGGAGTTCGAGTCCGCCATTGATGAAGGCAGCTTGCTGATGATGGTCGATGTACCAAAACAGCAGGTCGATGAAGTTACCGACCTGATCAGAAAGCATCATCCGGAAGTTGACGTAGAGGGTACTGAACCGGTTATACCCGCATTTCCGTAACAGGGAAGGGCTTCCTCGAACAACCGCGGCGTCTGCACCTTACGTTGCAGATGCCGCATTTCTTCATCAGGCTGGCTCTGTTCTCAAACCTCCATAAAATACTTACAGGCACTCACGCATCATTTGTACCCGGTGCGGTACAAGCGTACCTGTTAACAGATACACCACACCCGGGCTACCTGCGACCTTGGTACAGTAGAATTTATTGCGAGTATGGCTAATGCTAACTGTTAGCGAGGTGCTCCGCTTATAGTGCAGGGAAAATAACAATGAATGAACGCAGAAATACAAACGACAGGCGTGGCTGTGATTTAAAGAAAGAGCGCGGCTTCAGGTGTAACCGCCGCTTCAGGGCAGACCGGCGACTCAACAGTATCAAGGCGGAATGGATCCCCATTAGTCACATCAATTTTCACCCGGCAACCAGACTGGCATTCAGTAAAGCCTGAATCAGGCTGTCTGTAATTACGCTCGACAGCCGTTCCCGCCAGCTATACTCTTTGCGCATACTCTAGCGCAAACGTCATGCATCCGCATGATATTTCTCTTTATTATTCCTGATCCCCTGGAATTTCCCAGCCACAGCCAACCCTACCAACACCCAGAACAGTTTATACATAATTAACATAACAGCAAATGATAATGATTTGCATTTGTGTTTGCGTTAATTATAATGTCACCAACTTGGCTAACTACAGAGAAAATCATGAAGAGCTATTCTTTGGCTATGGCGTTCGCAACATGCCTGCTGTGTAACCCAATATCCGTTCTGGCCGCAACACCACCTGTAACACCGACCATCGAGCAACTTTGGGACATTATCCAGGCCCAGCAGGCAGAAATTGAGGCCCTGAAGAAGCAGCAGCACGATACCGCACAGAAGGCCGAAAATGCGGATGAGAAAGCCGAGGCCGCCGTTGTGGCGGTGGAGGAAGTCGATGCAAAAACAGCGGGCGTGGCAAGCTGGGTTGATAAAACAACCATTGGTGGCTACGGCGAACTGCATTACAACAATTTTGAAGGCGAGGATAACGAGCTGGATCTGCACCGTTTCGTGCTGTTCTTTGGTCACGAGTTTACCGACAGCATTCGTTTTTTCTCCGAGTTTGAAATTGAACACAGTGTTGCCGGTGACGACGAGGACGGCGAGGTCGAGGTAGAACAAGCCTATGTCGAGTTCGACCTGCGTGAAAACCTGCAGGCAAAGGGCGGTGTATTCCTTATGCCGGTGGGCATCCTCAACGAGACCCATGAACCGGGCACTTTTTATGGAGTAGAGCGTAATAATGTCGAGAATATTATTGTTCCCAGTACCTGGTGGGAAGGTGGAGGCGCTGTAAACGGCTACTTTGATAATGGCATTAGCTGGGATTTTGCGATCACTTCCGGCCTGGAAATGGAAACGGAGGGCAAGAATGCCTTTCGGGTTCGTAGCGGGCGTCAAAAAGTATCCAACGCCACGGCCAATGATCTGGCCTATACCGGCCGTTTAAAGTATACCGGTATTCCGGGTCTGGAACTGGCAGGTACAGCGAGCTACCAGAGTAATGCCACCCAAAGCAATAACGATGGCCTTAACGAAGGTATCCTGTACGAAACACATGCCATCTATAACAAAGGACCCTTCGGACTCCGTGCCCTGTATGCACGATGGGATTTCAATGGCTCCGCGGTCTCGGCGGCCGGTGATGATGACCAGTATGGCTGGTACATCGAGCCAAGCTACAAGCCGTGGCAAAAAGTTGGCCTGTATTCACGCTATGAAAAACTGGACGGGGCCCGCGATCAGGATCAGTTCGACCAGTGGGAGGTCGGCGCAAACTACTGGCCACACGAGGACGTTGTCCTGAAAGTAGATTATCGCAGTCGTAATGTGGACAGGAACTCGTCAGGTGCTGATGACATTGATGCCTTCGACCTGGGTATAGGCTACCAGTTCTAGTTAGTGTCCGTTATAAATACCGTAATTTCTCTCGCAAAGACGCAAAGAAAATATAATATGTCTTTAGAACAGTACGATGTTAACTTTGCGATCTTCGCGTCCTGGCGAGAGTTGTTTTTTATGAACGGGTACTAGTCAGTTTCCATGCAAACCGTGATCTCGAAAGCACTGGCTTTTTTGATTCTGATATCAGCGTATGTGGTGGCCGACAGTCCTTACCAGAGTTCGGAAGAATTCCTGGGGGAAGCCTTTGCCGGTTCCCCCCCCGCGCCAAAGACCATATGGCTGAAAGGGGAGGTAAAGGAGAAGGCAGGGGAAATACTTGGTCATAGCTATCCCGGGATCCGAATTCGCTACTGGGGCAGAGACAAACGCACCGCCTGGATTCTGGAAGAGATAGGCAAGACACAGCCCATCACGGTTGGGATTGTCGTGGATGAAACCGGTCTTGAATCCATCCGGGTGCTGGCATTTCGGGAAAGCCGTGGCTGGGAAGTCCGTTATCCATTCTTTACCGATCAATTTTCCGGTATCCGGCTGACAGCTGATAACCAACTGGATCGGCCAATCGACGGTATTTCAGGTGCAACACTCTCGGTCCGCGCACTGAAGAAACTGACACGGTTGGCGCTCTACCTGCATCAGCAGACGGTACCGGGCGATGACGCGTCACCATAAGAAAAAATCACCTGCCAGGCTGCTACGCTCCCTGTACATCTGGCATCGTTATATTGGAATCAGCACAGCCGTATTTGTAATCGTCCTGACACTCACCGGTCTGGCGCTGAATCATACGGATGAACTGAAACTCGACTCGTCCTACGTACAATCTGATCTCCTGCTTGACTGGTACGGTATAAACGCACCAGGGGAGTTGACCAGCTATACGTCGGGACCAGTCAGCGTTACCGCTGTGAACAACCAGATCTTCTGGGGCAATGAACCACTTGCCCATGTTTCAGCACCGCTTGCCGGTCTGCTCATATACAGGGACCTTGTTGTCATCGCAGCCGGCAGGGGATTGAGCCTGTATACCACTGAGGGTGAGTTGATCGAGAAACTGGAACACGTTGCGGGTATGCCGACGGGTATTCTGGCCATCGGAACAACTGCGCAAGCGTTGTTGGCGGTCAAAACAGCGCAGGGGATTTATCTGACGGATGACAGCATGCTTGAATGGCGTCTGGCTGAAAATCCTGACGTATTGTGGTCCGAGGCCACACCCCTGGCACCCGGGTTAAATGAGGCCCTGCAAGCGGCCTACCGGGGTACCGGCTTGCCGGCGGAACGTGTCCTGCTGGACTTGCATAGTGGCCGGATTCTTGGCCGGATGGGGATCTACCTGGTCGATGCCGCCGCCATACTCTTCCTGTTGCTGGCAATCAGCGGCGTCTGGTTATGGGCACGGCGCCGGGCGAGTATCAAGACCCACCGGCGCAGGACCAAAAGTATGGATGCAGAAAGACGCTAACGCTCACCTGATCCCATCAGCGTCGTAAATTGTTCTCCCAAGTCTAGAAGATACGCTCGCAATTCCCGTCGGTATCGAAAGAACCGTTATATGCCGTTTCCGTCGCATCTCTCCCGAGACCGTTGACCTCAATCCTTACTGTCGTGTCTTCGAAATTGGTGTCAGAAGACAGGGTAAAGACGACCAGATGTCCCAACGATTCGGCATAGGGTTGCATCGCTGGCCGGAGGAAGTTTGTGTTGAGGGCCTGTACGAACGCACCACGATCCCCGGCAAGGGCATTAAGCACATCGACATCGAGAGTTGTCTGGAAGGTACCCATCATGATGACCGTCGTATGGCAACGATCAAGCAGTCCTGTAATATCACCGAGATTCATAATCTGCGAGGCCGTATCCAGACCATCGGTTTGCACCATAATCAGGCTGGCCGGGTGGGTACCTACCACTCCCACTCCCCCCAGTGTACCGTTCCGTTCTACCAGCCCGAAATCATCGGTAGTTGGATCAAAGTTATCGCTAAAGGGTTCAATCGGTCCCAGCAACGCCGTCCCCATGGCATCAAAGAGCGTGGTGTTATTACGATCCTGTTCGGGATCGAATTCGTTGGCCACCAGCAGGGCAGGCAGATCCTCTGTCCAGTGGGGTAATGGCCCCGGTTTGACAGTGATAACCGTCGCGCCATCTTGACTGGTCGTACCCTCTTCGCTCGAGAAGTTGACCTTCTCCGCCTCAAAATCCGCCGGGGCATTTTTCTCGATATTGCTATACAGCTCACCCATGCCGATCACATCCGCATCCGTAATACTTTCTGAGTAGTCCGCAAGCAGGGCCATGGAGAGTACACCAGCAGGCGCCGGGGCTACTGCGGCAACAGGATTGGCAGGGACACCATCGAGAGTCACCGACGCCTGTTCGAAGTCAGCCAGCGTCATGGGAGTAAAATCCTGGTTCACGCCATGCACATAGACCTTCAGATCCGTACCGTCTATTTCGGTCCCCAGAATGAACAGGCCGACAAGGGGATCGACGGCCAGGAAGTCACATTCAGCCGGGAGTGTAGCCAGGTCATCCGGTGTCAGGGTATCAAATTGGTCCTCTGTCAAGGGGCATTGAGCAACTGCGGCGCCACCGCCACCGCCACCGCCACCGCCGCTACCACCGCCACAGGCAGCCAGCAGCAGCGCCATAATACCTGTTAAAAACAGCATGAATTGTCTACCCAACGTAAAGGGCACGACAGCGGAAACCTTGTAATCACATGATTTATATTGCATATATTTAGCCTCTAAACTTTTCCCTGTAAGTATCATCGATCAATCCTGCCGCTAAATCCATTGTACGGAGGTCGCAGCTTGTTCATGGACAATGGTGCTGATGCACGGCCCGCCACACAAGGTGTAGCTGACCGGTCCTGGCTCTCGCATGAAGACGGCATCCCAGGATCTCACGTGGCTACCAATTATAAAGCTGCAACGCTCTGTAAGCTTGTCTGAACGCGCCAGATTAGTGTCAATCAGTCCCTTCGATCGAAGTCAGGTGACTGAATCACCGTAAGAACCCGGGTAATCTAGCACGGGGCCGCGGTTTGGCAGAAGCGATAATTAAAGTGAACGCGCCTGATCACCGGCGTTACCGGTATAGCTGGCGGGTGTCAGGTCTTCAAGTGCCTGCTTGACGGTATCCGGCAGATCCAGTGACTGGATAAACACCTGCAAGGTCTCCCGGTTTACCTCCTGATCACGCGTCAGGTCCTTGAGTTTTTCATAAGGCTTTTCGATACCGTAACGGCGCATGACTGTTTGCAGGGCTTCGGCGAGAACCTCCCAACTGCTATTGAGATCCTCTGCGGTGCGCGCTTCGTTGAGCTGTAATTTGCTGATGCCTTTCAGGCAGGATTCACAGGCGATGATACAATGCGCAACAGCGACACCGGTGTTGCGCAGGACGGTTGAATCACTGAGATCGCGCTGCCAGCGGGAGACGGGTAGCTTTGCAGCAAAATGGGAGAACAGGGCATTGGCGATACCCAGGTTACCCTCTGCATTTTCAAAGTCGATCGGGTTGACCTTGTGCGGCATGGTGGATGAGCCCACTTCACCGGCAATGGTTTTTTGCTTGAAGTAACCCAGCGAGATATAACCCCAGACATCACGGCAGTAGTCGATCAGTACCGTGTTAAAACGCGCCAGCGCGTCAAACTGTTCGGCCATGTAATCATGCGGCTCTATCTGGGTGGTATAGGGGTTCATTTCCAGCCCCAGCTCGCTAATAAAGTGTTTCGAGAATGCCGGCCAGTCTACATCCGGGTAGGCCACCAGGTGTGCATTGTAATTGCCGACGGCACCATTGATTTTTCCCAGCATCGGAATGGCGGCATACTGTTCGCGCTGGCGCTGCAGCCGGGCAGCAACGTTCGCCATTTCCTTGCCGACGGTTGTCGGTGTTGCGGTCTGGCCGTGAGTGCGCGACAGCATTGGCTGGTCCGCATAACGCTGCGCAAGTTCATTGATTGCCCTGATGACATCATCCAGCAGCGGCAGCAGGGCCTGGTTACGGGCTTCACGCAGCATCAAGGCATATGCCAGGTTGTTAATGTCTTCCGAGGTGCAGGCAAAG
>DMKK01000199.1 GCA_003454335.1 Gammaproteobacteria bacterium
CTTCTGGCCAAATACCAGTAAATATCGCACTTCCTGCCTTATTTCGTCCAACACGGGACATCCATTGCTTTGAGCCCGCGTGGTCGCGGGGGCGGAAGGGTGGGGTGGAGGGGCGGGAACGGTGGCGCTGGACGTCCCTGGATGGCTTAGAAAGTAATTCTATTTGTTCTGCCTTCGATCAGAGACACGGCGAGTATAGAAATACGGCAACCCTTTTACAGGTGGCTTTATGCGCCTGTCTTTTATTTTTCTTCGCTCATCCATAATCAATTTATCCTGACGTAATAAAGGCTTTTCATCCAGAATTGTTAAAACGGCATTATATGTTTTCGTCCCACAATACCAATCAGTCCAATGCCCAACACTACCAGCGGCCAGGTGCAGAAACCGATGTCGCTGCCGACCCTGCAGATACGACCATTGAGGATGTAATCATCAAATTTGGAATGATATTTTTCATTCTCTATCCTGATGCTCGAAGTCTAGCAAAGAGTGTGAATCAAGGGCATTGTGGAGACTACTTACTATAGCGCTAAACGTAAAAGATCCAGGCGAATGTAACCTGCCTGTCAAATCGCAGCTTATAGCTTCGACGACCAGACCGGTATCTACAGCCCTTTCCTGTTATTTTTCTGACTGGATGTTTATTTCCTTGCCCGGAATATATTTCTCAAGAAAGGCCTGTACGGCACTTCGATAGGACTCGCTGTCCGGGTATTCTTTCCACAGGGCGCGCGAGCCATGCCTGCCCGCTGTTGCCGGAATAAATGACGTTTTGTGATCGGACCCGATTCCTTCAAAAATAGCGGCCCAGCTATCTGCTTCCTTGCGTGACGACGTGATAAAGACGGGCACAGTAATGTACCGGGCAGCATCCTGAACCCAGGTTGCAGACTTGCCGGCACGCTTGAAATATTCACCCGGGGAAAATGCCAGCACCGCATCAACCAGCCCGGGAGTATCTCCGGCCAGCTGCAGGACAAGTGCGGCAGAATATGAACTGCCCCAGGCGATGACGCCGTTTGTTCCATAATGCCTGCGAGCATAAGTCAATGCCGCTTTAATGTCGGGCAAGGCATCGATATAGCCTGTTGATCTGTTTTCCTTGTCTGCCCTTAGTGCCGTCTCATTATCAATGCCCCTGATATTTCCACCGGAGCGCTGATCGACAGCCATGCAGTTATAGCCCAGCGTGTTCAACCAGGGGGCGATTTCCGTGTACTCACCCCGACTCCAGCCAGCCTGGTGAAACAGCACAACAACCGGGGCCTCACCGTTTTTGTATGGCGCATGAACATCTGCAGTAATCAACAACCCGTCTGCTGACGGAAAGCTAACCGTCTCGCTGCCAGATGCCATGGCGGTCAATGACACCAGTAGCAGGACCAGGGAAAGCATACCGTGGATGCAATACATATCTGATTTGACTTTATATTCCATTACAAAACGACCTGTGCATGGTGCGGACTACAGCTAAGCTTGATTTCCCGGTATTACACGCCGGTGCCAGCGCTTGTGCAGTTCATCTACGGCTATCAGGACAAGCGCAATCATCAGCAACTGCGCCCACTGCAACAGGGTAACCGGCTCGACCTGCAGTATAGCGCTCAGTCCGGGCGTGTACATCGCGGCGATGTGAATTGCCTGGGCACCCAGGATAGCAAAGATCAGGAAGCGGTTGCCGAACAAACCCTGGCGAAAGACTGAAACCGTCTCCGAGCGGCTGTTTAGAACATGGACGTTTTCGAACAGCACCATCAGCAACAGTGTCAGATTACGGGCAGCCGCCTCGGTCGCACCCGCATTCATCTGCCAGGTGAAGACAGCAAAGGCCAGACACCCCATAACCACGGCATTGACCAGCACCCGCTCAATCATCAGGCGATTGAAGATCGGCTCGTCCGGCGCCCGCGGCGGGCGCCGGAGTTCGTGCCCCTCTTCCGGCTCCATGGCCAGCGCAATGTGCTGAACACCATTAGTGACCAGGTTCAGCCACAACAACTGGAGTGGAAACAACGGCAGCGGCATACCGAACAACAGTGATAACAGCACCAGCACAATCTCGGCGGCTCCGGTCGAGACCAGCAGGAAGATGACCTTGCGGATGTTGCTGTAGACAATACGGCCTTGCTTGATGCCTTCAACGATTGATGCAAAGTGGTCATCCGCAATAATGATGTCGGCGCTTTCACGTGCCACATCCGTACCGCGCAGACCCATCGCTATCCCAACGTGCGCCTGACTCAGGGCCGGGGCATCATTCACCCCGTCCCCGGTAACCGCAACAAACTCACCCGCCTCGATGAGCTGCTCGACAATCTGCTTTTTCTGATGCGGCTCAATGCGTGCAAACACGCGGGTACTATTGACCAGCTCGCGCATGGCAGCTGCGCCGGATGCCATTGCCTGCCTGATGTGCGCGCCGGTCACCGGCTGCATGGCCGCATCCGCAATCCCCAGTTGCATGGCAAGCACCCGTGCCGTCTGCGGGTGATCGCCGGTGATCATGGCGACCTTGATCTGCGCGTCCTTGCAATCCTGCACCGCAGTAATCGCCTCCGGCCGCAAGGGATCAAGCATCCCCACCATGCCGATAAATTCAAGGTCATTCAGAAACTCATGCGGTTCCGCCGGCACAATCTCAACGCGCCGGTGTGCCAGCGCCAGCACCCGGTAGCCGGATCTTGCCAGCTCATTCGCCTGTTCTTCAAGGCGTTGCAACTTGCCGGGGTCCACACCCCGGGCGCAGCTGCACATCGCCAACACGCGCTCGACACTTCCCTTGACGAATATTTCATAGCCGCCCGCATAGCGGTTGACACTGGCTGCACTGGCTTGCGCTGATTCATAGGGGATACTGCCAAGTTGCTGACAGCGACTGCGTTCGTGCGCATATTGCAGGCCGAACTTGCTGGCCAGTACCAGAAAAGCGACATCGACACCGTCACCACGGCCTTCCCAACCGTCCTCGCCCGGTTCGAGTTCTGCCTCGTTTGCAAGTAGCCCGGCGTGGCACAGCATGTCCAACCGGTCGCTATCCACACCCTGCGGCTGCGGTGTAAAGCGCCCGTGCAAATCAAGCCCTTCACCACTGATCTCAAATACCGCGCCATCCGGCAGGATAATACGCCGGATTGTCATCTCGTTGACCGTCAGGGTGCCGGTCTTGTCAGAGGCAATATACGTGCAGGAACCCAGCGATTCGACGGCCAGCAGACGACGGATAATGACATTGCGGTGAGCCATGCGGCGCATGCCGATGGCCAGTGCGATCGTCATGGCCGCAGGCAAACCTTCCGGTATAGCAGACACGGCCAGCGCCACACCCAGCATAAATACCGTCGCCAGGTCATCGCCGCGTAGCACGGTAATCAGGAATATCAGGGCGACCATGACCAGGATGCCGTAGGTGAT
Source organism: Gammaproteobacteria bacterium (assembly GCA_003454335.1). GTDB lineage: Bacteria > Pseudomonadota > Gammaproteobacteria > UBA9214 > UBA9214 > UBA9214. The sequence goes on from DMKK01000199.1 coordinate 3,415, forward strand.
ACGCAGCGTGAATTGCCCTATACGCTGCAGCAGCGGCGGTTTGACTTCATCATCTGCGCCGAAATCAGCAGCAATCCTGCCGATTTCTGTAGTTGCTCCGGTAGCCAGCACGGCACCTTCACCACGCCCGTTCATGATGACGGTACCGGCAAAACAGACATCGGAGCGATCCCCCAGCGGTGCATCATCGGGCATCCTGACACT
>DMKK01000159.1:0-356 GCA_003454335.1 Gammaproteobacteria bacterium
CACTCTTATCATATTACCTTGACATATTTCATTATACGGCGTATTTTATATTACACACATTACTTATCGAGATGCACTTTGCCCAAACAAGATCCAAAAGTTGCCCGCCTCAAAGTTCTCGGGGTCCTCAACCCCTACCCCGAACGTGTACAATCTCCCGCATTCCTGACCAATCCATTCTTCGATCCACGCGACCTGGTGCAAGTCAAATACGAGATGTTGCGACTGGTGCAGATGGATGGCACCTCCAAGGCCAATGCCGCGACATTGTTTGGGGTCTCCCGCCCCACCTACTATCAAGCCGAGGCAGCCTACGCCCGCGAGGGCGTGACGGGGCTGCTGCCTCGCCAGCGCGG
>DMKK01000159.1:389-2939 GCA_003454335.1 Gammaproteobacteria bacterium
CCAAAAGGCGGGCACAAGCTCGATGGGAGGGTAATGGCTTTCATCAAGGATTATCTGAACGAGCATGGAGCAACAGGCGCACGCCGGTTGGCCCGGATCATCCAGGAAGAGTTTGGGCTGAGTGTCCATCCCCGCAGTATCGAGCGCGCCCTGGCGCGGAAAAAAAAACGCCAGGCACCGCCTGCCTAATTGTCCTACCACCCCGAGCGGTGGAGATCTACGAAGCCTTGCGCGCCCAGGTACTCGATGGTGGTTGCTGTCGTACCGGCTTCACGGTTTTTCTGTATCACGGGATGGCTCGAGGACTCGCACTAATTGCCGCCAAGCCGATAATCGCTGTCCCACCGCAAGAAAGCTCACCAAGCGTTTTTCCCATCATGGCGCCCGATTCCTCCCTGGTCAGGCTCCTGGCCAACATGGTGTTACATATTCAATCGGAGGTGCAGCATGTTTACTGAGACCCACCAGAAGGTCACCGCGACCCATCTGGCACGTGATGCGTACCTGTATGTACGCCAATCGTCGTTGCGCCAGGTGATGCATAATACCGAGAGCACTAAACGGCAGTACGCCTTACGGGAGCGGGCGGTGGCTTTGGGCTGGCCGATTGAGCGCATTCACACCATTGACAGCGACCTCGGCCGCTCTGCTGCCAAAGCCACCGATCGTGACGGTTTCCAGCAGCTAGTCAGCCAAGTGGCGATGGGGCAGGTCGGCATCGTGCTCGGCTTGGAAGTCTCACGCCTGGCGCGCAACAATGCCGATTGGCACCAGCTGCTTGAACTGGCGGCGCTGTCCGGGACGCTGATACTGGATGAAGATGGGATCTACGACCCGGCACACTTTAATGATCGTTTGTTGCTCGGCTTGAAAGGCACCATGAGCGAGGCCGAGTTGCACGTCCTGAAAGCCCGCCTACAAGGTGGTATTCGCAACAAGGCACGTCGCGGTGAACTCTCGCTGCCGCTGCCAATAGGCCTGGTTTATCGCGCCGATGACAAGATCGCGCTCGATCCAGATCAAAGCATCACCCAATCACTGACGCTACTCTTTGACACTTTCCGTGAAGTGGGTTCCGCCATGGCGGTGGTAAAACGTTTCCGTAGCGAAGGCCTGGAGTTTCCACGACGTATACGCCGAGGCATCGGCAAGGGCGACCTGCTCTGGGGTACACTCGATCACTCAAGGGTCCTGCAGATCCTGCACAACCCCCGCTATGCCGGGGCTTTTGTCTACGGACGTACACGGTGTAGCCGGAACACCGAGTTACGCTCAATACAAGTGAAGGTGGCACGCGAAGACTGGCCGGTCCTGATCCCTAACGCGCATGTCGGTTACATCACCTGGGAGGAATTTGAGCGCAATCAGGAGATACTCCATCGCAATGCGGTCGGTTTTACCAAAGACAGGCATGGCAGTTTCCCTCGTGAGGGGATCGCCCTGCTCCAGGGCCGTGTTATCTGTGGCCTGTGCGGGGCGCGCATGCGGGTGCGCTACCAACGGGTCAACAACACACTGGCGCCGTATTATCAATGTACCGAGGCATCAGTACGTCAAGCCGGTAAACTCTGCCAGTCCATTCGTGGCAGCCACATCGATGAAGCCATCGGCACATTGCTATTGCAAACCGTGGCACCGAAAGCACTGCATGTGGCGCTTGCTGTACAACAGGAGATAGCAGAGCGCATCCGCCAAGCCGACAGGCTACGTGGCACGCAGCTCGAACAAGCGCGTTATGAAGCCGAGCTGGCAAGACGCCGCTATCTCAAGGTGGATCCCGATAACCGGCTGGTAGCCGATGCCCTCGAGGCGGACTGGAACGAGCGGCTGCGACGACTGGATGACTTGCAGCAGACGCATCAGCGGCAGCACGAAGCGGACCGGCACTTGCTCGTCGGCGATGCCCGTGAACGTATCATAACCTTGGCCAAGGATTTTCCCCGGGTATGGCAGGATCAGCGCACAGCACCCATCGAACGCAAACGCATGGTGGCATTGCTGATCGAGGATGTGACGCTGATAAAAGGCGAGGAAATTGCTGTCCACGTGCAATTTCGTGGAGGCAAAAACCATTCGTTTACGCTGCCACGACCACTGCCGATGTCACGTATTCGAAAAACACCCGATGAGGTAGTACAGATACTGGACCGGCTGCTGGAGACAGGCACTGACCGAGAAGCTGCGGCGCGCTTGAATACACTCGGCCACCGCAACTGGCGAGGGCAGGAGTTCACTGGGAAAAAGGTGTCGTTGGTACGGCGAACATACGGATTGAAGAGTCGCTATGACCGTCTGCGCGCCCGTGGACTAATGACTGGGGCAGAGCTGGCTGGCCTGCTGGATGTCTCGATCACGACGATCCATACATGGGGACGGCAGGGTATTTTGCAACGCGAGCTCTATGGTAATGCAAAACGCTGTCTTTATGCGCTGCCAAAGGATAAGGTTATTCTCAAGGGGCACGGCGGTCGGCTTCCTAAGCCACCAACCCTGATTAACGCTCAATCGTCAGTACAGGAGACAATGTGATGTCTACGCCTTATCCTTGGG
>DMKK01000233.1 GCA_003454335.1 Gammaproteobacteria bacterium
GATTTTTGATGAAGTCATGACCGGCTTCCGGGTCGCCCGGGGCGGCGCGCAGACCCACTATGGCATAACACCGGACCTCACCACCCTCGGCAAGGTCATCGGTGGCGGACTCCCGGTCGGCGCTTTTGGCGGACGACGTGACATCATGGAACAGATTGCACCCATCGGCCCGGTCTACCAGGCCGGCACGCTGTCCGGGAATCCAATTTCCCTGGCCGCCGGGCTCGCCACCCTGGAGCTGGCGGCAAAAGACGGCTTTCATGAACAACTCGATGCCACGGCAAAACGCTTGACGAGCGGACTGCAGGCAAGTGCCGACAAGGCTGGCATCCCTTTCACCACCAACCAGGTGGGCGGCATGTTCGGCTGCTTTTTCAGTACCGAGCCGGTCATCAGTCGCTTTGAGCAGGTCAGTCGCTGCGACCTGCAAAGATTCCAGCAGTTCTATCACGGCATGCTCGACGCCGGTGTGTATCTTGCGCCCTCGGCCTATGAAGCCGGGTTTGTATCGTCAGCACATACTGACGCGATCATCGATGAGACGATTGAAGCCGCCGACCTGGTATTTGCAACGTTGTAGTACTGGTTCAACCTGATAAAGATAGATAATATGGCCACGGAATCCACGGAAGAACACGGAAATATTAATGCCTTAAAAACAATTTTTTCGTGTTCTTCCGTGGATTCCGTGGCTATTAATAAAGATCCGGTGCCCAACCTGATTTGGCTCTCGTTATCAGTTTGAAAGAATAATTCCCCCTCATGGAAGAACTGCTGCACAATATACTTAACTGGATCACCCTGCATCCGGTCGCATTCATTGTTGCAGTCTTTTTTGTTGCCTTGATGGAATCACTGGTGGTGCTGGGACTGCTGATCCCCGGCGCCGCGCTGCTGTTCGGGGCCGGTGCACTGATGGCCACGGGTACGCTGCCCATCGTCCCGATCATGCTGTCGACGATTGCCGGCGCCATTGTCGGCGACTTCATCAGTTTTCTGCTGGGCCAGTACTATCATCAGCGCCTGCGCGTCATCTGGCCCTTCAGACGCTACCCTGTGCTGGTCAATCGCGGTGTCGACTTCTTCGTCAGGAACGGCGGTAAAAGTGTGTTTATGGCGCGCTTCATCGGACCGCTGCGACCGATTGTTCCGGCAATCGCCGGCATGATGAACATGTCCACGGCACGCTTTCTGGTCATCGACATCATCGCCTCGATCCTGTGGGCACCGGTCTATATCCTGCCCGGCATGGTGTTTGGCGCCTCCCTCGGACTGGCGGCCGAGGTGGCCGGCCGCCTGGTGGTGTTGCTGGTCGTGATTGCCGGTATCGCCTGGCTGGGTGTCTGGATCACAAGCACCCTGATTCGACTGCTGCAGCCACCTCTTGCCAGCGCGCTGGAAAAACTGCTGGAGTACAGCCGCAATCACCCGCGAGTAAAACCACTGGCCGGCTCCTTACTGGATTCCGACCACCCGGAAGCCCGCGGCCTGGCAATACTGTCCGTACTGTTCTTTATCACCCTGTGGCTGCTGCTGCTGATATCCCGGCAGGTACTGCACGGCCACTGGCTGGATGGCATCGATGCCTACATCTTCCACTCACTGGAAAACCTGCGCACACCCTGGGCAGACCAGGTCATGGTCTTTATCACCCAGTTCGGCAACCAGGCACTGCTGGCGATTGTGCTGACCGGCAGCTGCGCATGGCTGTTCTGGAAACACTACACCAAGGCCGCCTGGCACTGGTTGGCGGTATATGTCAGCGCAGGACTGCTGACATGGGTCCTGAAAAACACGGCACAGATACCACGCCCGCTGACTGCCTACGACGGCTATTCATTCCCGAGCGCCCACACCAGCATGAGTCTTGCGGTATACGGTTTTCTGGCACTCATTATTGCCCGCGAACTGCACGTCACACGGCGCTGGCTACCCTACTCCGGTGCCGGACTGATCATCGTATCGATTGCACTGTCACGTCTGTATCTCGGCGTCCACTGGTTCTCCGATATCCTTGCGGGGCTGCTGCTGGGCCTGGTCTGGGTCGCATTAATCGGTATTGCCTACGACCGCCACCCGGCACCCCGCCTGCCGGTAAAGCGACTGCTGGGAGTCACCGCACTGCTGCTGATCATCACCGGCACCTGGCAAACACAACATGACTTCAAACAGGAACTTGCCCACTACACACCCCGGGCCCCCATACACCGGATCACCCTGCCAACCTGGAAAACCGGCGGCTGGGCGCAACTGCCTGCCTACCGGGTAGACCTTGAGGGCCAGGACGAACAACCCATGAACTTCCAGTGGGCAGGCACACTGGAGGCCCTGAAAACCACACTGCAAGCACAGGGCTGGAAATCACCAGAATCATTAAGCCCCATGAACGCCATCAGCTGGCTGGCACCGGATCCCGATATTACGGCGCTGCCGATACTGCCCCAGGTCAATGACGGCCAGCATCAAAGTCTGTTACTGGTGGGACCACAACTGGCAAACAAAGACAGGCTCATCATCCTGCACCTGTGGCCATCGGAACTGGAATTGCTGCCCGGCAACACCCCCGTGTGGACCGGCACCGTCGCCTATCTGCGTCTGGAGAAAGACCTGCCGCTCATCACCTACCTGCGCACGGGTGCAAACTTCGAGGCACCACTAAGACAGCTGATGAAATCGCTGATCAGCAGCCCCCGGATACGGTTGGCACAGCGCCACCGGCGCGTGGCCACAGACCAGACGCACGCGCAGGTCAATGTCCTGCTGGCATGGTAATCAGGTTTATAGCTGGTCTAGCAGTTTCTGGTGTATCCCGCCAAAACCGCCATTGCTCATCACCAGGATGTGATCACCACTACGCGCAGCCTGCACCACTCCGGCAACAATGGCATCCACTGAAGTGCTTACCTCCACCGGCACCTCCATGCCCCGTACCAGATCCGCCAGCGGCCAGTCCAGTTCGGCTGGCTCATGTAACCAGATAAAGTCGGCCCCCTGCATGGACGCGGCCAGCGTATCGCGATGCACACCCATGCGCATGGTGTTGGAACGCGGCTCCAGCAACAGCAGGATGCGTGCGTCACCCACACGTCGACGCAGCCCCTGCAGGGTGGTCGCTATGGCAGTCGGGTGGTGGGCGAAGTCGTCATAGACCGTCACACCGTTGACTTGCCCGCGCAACTCCATGCGACGTTTGACACCCTGGTACTCACTCAGTGCCGCAACCGCCTGCGCAACCGGCACCCCGGCATGACGGGCAGCGGCAATCGCGACCAGCGCATTGTGAATATTGTGGTCACCCAGCTGTTCCCAGTTCACCGTGCCAGCAACTTCACCCGCCAGCATGACATCAAAGCAGCGGCCATCAGCCGTCTGTTTGCGGACCTGCCACTGCGCATCACTATCGCTTGACGAGACCGTCTCAACCGGTGTCCAGCAACCGCGTACGAGCACCGCCTCCAGGTTGGCATCATCACCGTTGCTTACGATGAGTCCATTGCCGGGAACAGTACGCACCAGATGATGAAACTGGGTCTGGATGGCGGCGAGATCAGGGAAAATGTCCGCATGATCAAACTCGAGATTATTCAACACGAGGGTCCGCGGGTGATAGTGGACAAACTTGGAACGCTTGTCGAAAAATGCGGTGTCGTACTCATCCGCCTCGACCACGAAAAACGGGGCGGACCCCAGCCGCGCCGAAATCCCGAAATTCTGCGGCACACCGCCGATCAGAAACCCGGGCGACAGGCCGGCATACTCAAGAATCCAGGCAAGGATACTGGCGGTGGACGTCTTGCCATGGGTACCGGCGACGGCCAGCACCCAGCGGTCCTGCAACACATTTTCGGACAACCACTGCGGTCCCGAGGTATAGCTCAGCCCCTGGTTCAGCGCGTATTCAACGGCCGGGTTACCGCGTGACATGGCATTGCCAATCACCACGCAGTCCGGCGCCGGATCCAGCTGCGCGGCAGCGTAGCCTTCGGTCAGGGTAATACCCTGTTCGGATAACTGGGTACTCATGGGCGGATAGACATTGGCGTCCGAGCCGCTCACCTGTACGCCATATTCGCGTGCCAGCAGTGCAATGCCGCCCATGAAAGTTCCGCAAATACCCAGAATATGAATATGCATTCAGACAGCCTGTTGTGGAAATAGGGTTGTAACAATCTGCATGCTCACCAGCGCATACAGTACGGCGGCGCCCAGTCCGATAGCAAATGAACTCGACAAGGCATGGCGGATAATATGGGCCATGACAAACAAATTCCAGATCAACAGCAGCAACCAGACACCAGCCAGCAGGGCCGGCACCTGATCAGGCGGTTGACCCGGGTCCACCAACAGCACCAGTGGCAGGGCAAACAAACCCATCAGGCTGCCACTGCCTGCCAGCGCTGACAGGGCCTGGTTAATGCGTTCGGTTTTGCTTTGCAGATAGAGCAACATGACCACGAAACCAGCCAGCATGCCGGTATCGACAATCGCCAACAGAACTGCATCCGTGACGCCGAAGGACGGTGAGGCAACCAGCCATGAAACCAGGGCATAGCAACCCAGAGACAGTCGCAGAAAAAACCCGGAAGCCGGCAGGGCTTGCGGCACAGCGCGGAACAGGCAAAGATCCAGCCAGGTCTTTACAAGCAACAACATCTAATGTGATTTGATCTGAGAAAGACAAAGATTATTGCCACGGAATCCACGGCCATTAAAAAAAACGGGCACCCTGCCTGAAAAAAGTACTAGCGTTTCTTGCGCGTGGCCTTTTTCTTTTTGGCGACAGGTTTTTTCTTTGCCGCCACCTTCTTCTTCACCACCTTCTTCTTGGCAACTTTCTTCGCAGGGGCTTTTTTCGCCGCCACCTTCTTCACCGGCTTCTTCTTCGCTACAACCTTGCTTGCAGCCTTTTTCTTTACGGCCTTTTTCACTACTTTCACTACTTTTTTCTTCACCGCCTGCTTTTTGACTGCCTTCTTTGCAGTGGCCTTTTTCGCGGCCACCTTCTTCACTGTCTGCTTCTTGCCTGCTGCCTTTTTCTTTACCGCTTTTTTCTTCACCACTTTCTTCTTGACAGTTTTCTTTGCGGCAAGCTTTTTCTTCGCGGCATCCTTTTTCGCGGCCGCTGCCTTCTCGGCCTTGCTGGCGCGATGCTTGGCAAAGGCGGCACGAATCGCATCCGTGCGGGTTTCGTTCTTGATATTAGCCTTTACATCTTCCACAACCTTCGTCACCGCCTTGAAGATGTCAGTAATCTCGCCAACACCCTGCACAGTACGCAACTCGCCCTTTTCCTTGTAATATTCGGCCACCGGCAGGGTATGCGTCTCAAATACCCGCAAGCGGTTACCAATGGTTTCCTCGTTGTCATCGCCACGATGCCGCAATCTGCCACCACACTCGTCGCAACGCCCTTCAATGTGCGGCGGGGCATAGTAGATGTTATACATTTGACCGCAGGACAGGCAGGTACGCCGCCCGACCAGGCGTTGAATCAGGGCATCGACGTCCACTGCCACCAGCAGTGACAGGTTCAGCGGCCTTCCGAGGCTGGTCAATAACTGGTCAAGGGCCTCTGCCTGCTGCAGATTCCTGGGAAAACCATCCAGAATAAATCCCTTACGTGCATCCGGGCGGGTCACGCGTTCCTGGATAATACCCAGGACAATCTCGTCACTGACCAGTTGCCCGGCATCCATGGCAATTTTGGCTTGGCGGCCAAGCGGGGAACCCTCGGCCACGGCATCACGCAGCATGTCACCGGTCGATATTTGCGGCAGCTTGTATTTTTCGACAAGAAGTTTTGCCTGCGTTCCCTTGCCTGAACCGGGTGCACCCAGCAGTACAATTCTCATGATGTGATCGAGCCCTCTAGTGTGTTGATTTTATTAACTTCTTGTAACATGGAAGATTTTTTCAATGCAGACATAGGTTTTTTTACGTGGCCGTGGAGCAAAGCAGCGTTTAAGCTACCCTCTGCCAGTGGTAGAAGTCAACGAAGTTCATGAAATAAATCAGGTTTTGAGCTAGAATCTGGCGCCCCGGGTAGCATTCACCCGACCAGACATGTAACCCGGCACATTATAAATGAGCGATATTGAAGATTTCACGGAAAGCGAACTGTGGATCATCAAGGCCACACTCGAAGAGCGCTATGGCGAAGCCATCGAGCCCATGCTGGCAGATATCGAGCTGCGCCTGAACCCCTATGCAACCGAATTGACGCCTTGTCCGGCAGCGTACTGGGAACACCAGGGTTGTAATTTTATCCTCTGTAAAAGCGGCGATTCACGCTACCGCTGCCAGTTCTATTACCGTGTCCACCAGATGTATGGCACCGGCGTTGAGGAGTATGACGACCTTTCAGAATGTATGGTGACGTTATTGCAAGTACAGTCTGATTACGCGTCCTCCCGGGACGACAGCAACCCATCTACCACCTGAACCAACTAACCTGCAACAGTACAACCCCCGAGGGAGAACAAGCAATGGCAAAAGCAACAGGGAAAAAGAACGCGTTCTACGCACAGTCCGGCGGTGTTACCGCTGTCATCAATGCATCTGCCTGCGGCGTGATCGAGACCGCGCGCCAGCACAAGGACAAGATCGGCAAGGTCTATGCCGGACGCAACGGCATCATCGGTGCACTCACCGAAGATCTGATCGATACCGGCAAGGAAGGTGCCCGCGCCATCGCCGCACTGCGCCACACGCCAAGCGGTGCCTTCGGCTCCTGCCGCTACAAGATGAAGGGCCTGGAAGAAAACAAGCGTGAATATGACCGTCTGATCGAGGTATTCGCGGCGCACAACATCGGTTACTTCTTTTATAATGGTGGCGGCGACTCGGCCGACACCTGCCTGAAGGTATCACAGCTCTCCAAGGCAACCGGCTACCCGATTCAGGCCATCCACGTACCGAAGACCGTGGATAATGACCTGCCGATTACCGACAACTGCCCGGGCTTTGGTTCCGT
>DMKK01000087.1 GCA_003454335.1 Gammaproteobacteria bacterium
GCGCAGTATATCCGTGTCATGTTTGACGAAATTACCCGCATCCTGAACCACCTGTTATGGCTGGGCGCGCACGGCCTGGATATTGGTGCCATGACGGTGTTCCTGTATGCCTTCCGTGAACGTGAAGACCTGATGGATCTCTACGAGGCTGTCTCCGGTACGCGCATGCACGCGACCTATTACCGGCCGGGTGGCGTCTACCGCGACCTGCCGGACCGCATGCCGCAGTATGAAGCGTCCAAGTGGCACAGCCAGAAAGAAGTGGACCGCAAGAATGAAAATCGCCAGGGTTCCATGCTGGACTTTATCGAGGCCTTTACCGAGCGCTTCCCGGGGTGTGTCGATGAATACGAAACCCTGCTGACGGATAATCGCATCTGGAAACAGCGTACTGTTGGTATCGGCGTGGTGTCACCGGAACGTGCCATGCAACTGGGCTTTACCGGTGCCATGTTGCGGGGTTCCGGTGTCGAGTGGGATCTGCGCAAGAAACAACCCTATGAAGTCTATGACCGGATGAAGTTTGATATCCCGGTTGGCGTGACCGGCGACTGTTATGACCGTTACCTGGTACGCATCGAGGAATTGCGCCAGTCCAACAGCATTATCAAGCAGTGTGTTGACTGGCTGCGCAACAATCCCGGTCCGGTAATGCTGGATGATGCCAAGTTGACGCCACCGCGGCGTGAAGAGATGAAGTCTGACATGGAAGCCCTGATTCACCATTTCAAATTATTTACTGAAGGCTTTTGTGTACCGGCGGGCGAGGCCTATGCGGCGATCGAACATCCCAAGGGAGAATTCGGCGTCTACCTGGTGTCCGATGGTGCCAACAAGCCGTACCGGCTGAAGGTGCGCGCACCGGGTTTTGCACACCTGTCTGCCATGGACGAAATGGCGCGCGGCCACATGCTGGCCGACGTGGTCGCCATTATCGGGACACAGGATATTGTGTTCGGGGAGATCGATCGCTGATGAGTACGGCTGCACGCAAATCAGACCTGTTGAGCGCGGAATCACGCGCCCACATCGATACCTGGCTGGAAAAATTTCCGGCTGAGCAGCAGCAGTCTGCCGTGTTAGCGGCATTGCAGGCAGCACAGGAACAAAATGGTGGCTGGGTGTCGCGCGAGTTGATGGATGCCGTTGCGGATTATCTTGGCATGTTGAGTGTACAGGTTTACGAGGTCGCTACCTTTTATTCCATGATCGAGCTGGAGCCGGTCGGCCGCAACATGGTTGCCTTGTGTACCAACCTGTCCTGCATGTTGTGCGGTGCGGAAACGATCGTGGAACACGTCGAAAAGAAACTGGGTATCAAGCTGGGCGAAACCACTGCGGATGGTCGTATTACGCTCAAGCTGGAAGAAGAATGTCTGGCTGCCTGCAGCGGTGGGCCGATGATGACTGTAAACGGACACTATGAAGAGAATCTCACGCCTGCAAGGGTTGATGCGATTCTGGATGGTCTGGAGTAGCGCATGACTGAACAGGTCTGTTTCGACACATTGCAGTTTGAAGAACCGTGGACGCTTGAGAACTATCTCAAGGTTGGCGGCTACGAGGCGTGGAAAAAGATCCTGCAGGAAAAGACCCCGCCCGAGGATGTGATTGAAGAAGTCAAGGAGTCGGGGCTGCGTGGTCGTGGTGGCGCCGGTTTCCCGACTGGTCTGAAGTGGAGTTTCATGCCGCGTAATGCGCCGGTACAAAAATACATTGTGTGCAATTCGGATGAGTCCGAGCCGGGTACCTGCAAGGACCGTGACATTCTGCGTTATAACCCGCATGCGCTGATCGAGGGCATGGCAATTGCCGCCTATTCCATGGGCGCCACCGTGGGTTACAACTACATGCGCGGCGAGTTCCACCATGAACCGTTTGAACGTTTTGAACATGCCCTGGAAGAGGCCCGGGAGGCCGGTTTTCTGGGTGACAATATTATTGGTTCCGGTATTGATTTCGAGTGCCATGGACACCTCGGTGCCGGTGCCTATATCTGCGGTGAAGAAACAGCCCTGCTGGAATCACTGGAAGGTAAAAAGGGGCAGCCGCGTTTCAAGCCGCCGTTCCCGGCCAACTTCGGTCTCTACGGCAAGCCCACCACCATCAACAATACCGAAACGCTTGCGTCGGTACCCGCCATCATGCGCAAGGGCGGCAAGTGGTTCATGGAACTGGGCAAGCCCAATAACGGCGGGGTGAAAATATTTTCCGTTTCCGGTCACGTGAACAATCCGGGTAACTTTGAAGTGCCGATGGGCATCCCGTTTAGCGAGTTGCTGGAAATGGCGGGTGGGGTACGTGACGGTCACACGCTGAAGGCCGTGATCCCGGGTGGTTCTTCCATGCCGGTATTGCCAGCCGATGTCATTATGGAAACCGACATGGATTATGACTCCCTGTCCAAGGCCGGTTCGGCACTGGGTTCCGGTGCCGTAATGGTGATGGATGAAACGACCTGCATGGTGAAGGCCCTGATGCGGGTGTCACGTTTCTATTACGCGGAATCCTGCGGACAGTGCACGCCGTGCCGTGAAGGTACCGGCTGGATGTACCGCATTATCAAGCGCATTGAAGAAGGCCAGGGACGCCAGGAAGATCTGGATCTGCTGCTCAGTGCGGCGGGTCAGATCGAGGGCAAGACCATCTGTGCATTCGGTGAGGCAGCTGCCTGGCCGGTACAGGGTTTCCTGCGCCATTTCCGTGAAGAGTTTGAATATCATATCGAACACAAGTGCTGCATGGTCGGCGCCGGTGCCTCCTCAAAAGGGGAGGCGGCATGAATGCACGCCCCGAGATCCCGGCTGAGGACGCCGTGAATATCGAGATCAATGGCCAGCCGTGCCAGGCACGCAAGGGCGCCATGATTATCGAGGTGACCGACGAGCTGGGCATTACGGTGCCGCGTTTTTGCTACCACAAGAAACTGTCGATCGCGGCCAGCTGCCGCATGTGCATGGTCGAGGTGGAAAAGGTTCCGAAACCGTTACCGGCCTGTGCCACGCCGGTCGCCGAGGGGATGAAGATTTTCACGCAGTCGGATATTGCCACCGGTGGCCAGAAGGCCGTCATGGAGTTTCTGCTGATTAATCATCCGCTGGACTGTCCGATTTGTGATCAGGGCGGCGAGTGTGAATTGCAGGACCAGGCGCTGGGCTATGGCCGTGATGTGTCGCGTTTCTCCGAGAGCAAGCGTGTGGTTGCAGATGAGAATATCGGCCCGCTGATTGCAACGGACATGACACGCTGTATCCATTGTACGCGTTGCATCCGCATGTTGCGTGAAGTGGCGGGCAAGATGGAACTGGGTGCGACGGGCCGTGGCGAGAACATGAAAATCGGCACCTACATCGAGAAGTCACTGGAATCGGAATTGTCCGGTAATGTGATTGATGTATGTCCGGTTGGTGCACTAACCTCCAAACCCTTCCGTTTCAAGGCACGTGCCTGGGAGTTGCAGCAATCTCCGACGATTGCAGCACATGACTGTGTCGGTTCCAGTCTGTTCGCACACACCCGGCGTGGTGAAGTGATGCGCGTGGTGCCGCGTGAAAATGAAGATATCAACGAGGTCTGGTTGTCTGACCGGGACCGTTTCAGTTATGAAGGTTTGTACGGCAAGGACCGGCTGACCGTGCCCATGGTGAAAATCGACGGTCACTGGGAAGCCGTGGACTGGGAGACGGCCCTGCAGGCTGCTGCTGATGGCATCCGTGCGGTCATCGATGCCCATGGTGCCGATCAAATGGGGGTGCTGGTCTCGCCCAACGCAACCCTCGAAGAGATGGTGCTGACACAGGCGGTCGCCCGCGGTATTGGCATTAACAATATTGATCACCGCTTGCGCCAGGTGGATTTCAGTGATCAGGATAATGCACCCCTGTGTCCGACACTGGGCCAGTCACTGGCAGCACTGGAAGCGGTAAATGCCGCTTTGGTCATCGGGGCCAACCCCCGCAAGGACCAGCCCATCATCGGGCATCGCCTGCGCCAGGCCGCCATGGCCGGTGCACAGATCATGTTTGTGAACCCGGTGGATTATGAATTCCTGTTTGATGTGCAGGCGCAGGCAGTGGTGCCACCCTCACAAATGACAGCAACCCTTGCGGCTATTGCCGCGTGTTTTCCGGGCGCCGGCAGCAAGGCCACGGATGCGGTCAAGGCAGCCATCTCGGCGGCTGCGCCTGACGACACGCATCGTGCCATGGCGCAGGCATTGAAAGACGCCGACAGGGCGACCGTGTTGCTGGGCAATGTGGCCACTGCACATCCGCAGTTCTCTGTCATCAAGGCACTTGCGACGATTATTGCCGCAGCCAGTGGTGCTATCCCTGGCGTGCTGACAGACGGCGCCAACGGCGCCGGTGGCTGGCTGGCCGGTGTGTTACCGCATCGAGGTCCGGCGGGCACTGCTGTGTCGACGGCAGGGCTGGATGCACAGGCCATGCTGGCGGCGCCTCGCAAGGGCTACCTGTTGTTTGGTATGGAAGCCGCCCATGACTGTGCCAATGCGGCGCAGGCAATCAAGGCGCTCGATGCGGCTGAATTTGTTGTCTCGATCACTCCCTTTGTCAGCGATGCCATGAAAGTGCAGGCCGACGTATTGCTGCCGATCGGACCGTTTACCGAAACGTCCGGTACCTTTGTGAACACGGAAGGTCGCTGGCAGAGTTTCTCCGGTATTGCGACCCCGAAGGGCGACAGCCGTCCGGGCTGGAAAGTGCTGCGGGTGCTGGGTAACCAGTTCGGACTGGATGGTTTTGAACAGCAAGGCAGTGAAGAAATTCGTGATGCCCTGCGTGAGCAGGTGGGTACGGTGAAACCGGATAACAGCCAGGTGGCCGGTCCGGTTGCCGATGCCGCTGTGGCTGATGGCCTGGAACGCATTGGGGATGTCGCCATAAATGCGACTGACGCCCTGGTACGTCGTGCGCCTGCGCTGCAGGCCACGCCGGATGCCGCGGCAGCCGGGTTGCTTCGCCTGAATGCGGCCCAGGCAGAAAAGTCAGGTGTACAGGACGGCTA
>DMKK01000195.1:0-1124 GCA_003454335.1 Gammaproteobacteria bacterium
CGCACCACCGGTTTTTCTTTCCTGGCGTCAGGCTGTCCGCAGGAAGTCATGGACATGGCCCTGATTGCCCAGGCCGCAACACTGGAGTCACGTATTCCTGTTGTGCATTTCTTTGACGGCTTCCGCACTTCCCATGAAGTTGCAAAGATCCAGACAATCGGCACTGACATCATCAGAGAAATGATCAGC
Organism: Gammaproteobacteria bacterium; assembly: GCA_003454335.1. Classification (GTDB taxonomy): domain Bacteria; phylum Pseudomonadota; class Gammaproteobacteria; order UBA9214; family UBA9214; genus UBA9214. The sequence continues at coordinate 190 of DMKK01000195.1, forward strand.
CATAAAAACATCACGGCACACCGTCAGCGTGCGCTGTCACCTGCACACCCGGTAATCAGGGGAACATCACAGAACCCGGATGTTTACTTTCAGGCACGTGAAACCGTCAACACCTGGTACCAGGCCATGCCTGCGATTGTGCAGCAGGCCATGGACCGGTTCGCCGCCCTCACCGGCCGTGCCTATCAGCTGTTCGACTACGTCGGTGCTGATGATGCCGAAAGAGTGATTGTGCTGATGGGTTCCGGCGCTGAAACGGCAGAGGAGACGGTTGACTATCTCAATGCACAGGGTGAAAAAACCGGCCTGATCAAGGTACGTCTGTTTCGGCCCTTTGATGCCGAAACCCTGCTCAATGCACTGCCATCAACAGCCCATTCCATTGCTGTACTTGATCGCACCAAAGAACCGGGGGCAGACGGAGAACCACTGTACAAGGACATCGTCACCGCCCTGGCACAACATATCATTACTGGGAAACACACCGGCAACCAACACAAGCCTCGCCAACTACCCACTATTATCGGTGGGCGCTATGGCCTGTCCTCCAAGGAATTCACCCCGGCGATGGTCAAGGCGGTATTTGATGAACTGGGAAAACCACAGCCAAAGAACCATTTCACCGTCGGCATTCATGATGATGTAACACACAACAGCCTGGACTGGGACGAGAATTTTCGGACTGACGCGCACACTGACACCTTCCAGGCTGTTTTTTATGGTCTTGGCAGCGACGGCACCGTCAGTGCAAACAAGAACAGCATCAAGATTATCGGTGAGGCCACGGATAAATACGCGCAGGGCTATTTTGTTTATGACTCGAAAAAATCAGGCGCAGTCACGGTTTCGCATTTGCGATTCGGTGACAAACCCATCCATTCGTCTTATCTGATCGGTAACGGTGATGCTGATTTTGTTGCCTGTCATCAGCCGGT
>DMKK01000195.1:1233-7438 GCA_003454335.1 Gammaproteobacteria bacterium
ATCAACACCGTCATGCAGACCTGCTTCTTCTCCATATCAGGCATACTGCCAGGTGATAGCGCAATAAAGGCGATTAAAGCTGCGGTTGAGAAAACCTATGGCAGGAAAGGCAAGCGTCTGGTCGAACTCAACTTCAAGGCGATCGACGAGACACTCGCGAACCTGCATAAAGTATCTGTCCCGGAAGCAACGGATGCCGCCTTCAATCTGGCCGAACCCGTTCCCGACAATGCCCCGGACTTCGTCAGAAACGTAACCGGAGAGATCATCGCCGGCCGCGGTGACGAAATACCAGTGAGTTTATTCCCGACTGACGGCACCTATCCTCTGGGTACGGCTGCCTGGGAAAAACGCAATCTTGCACTGGAGATTCCTGTCCTGGATGAAAACCTGTGCACCCAGTGTGGCAAGTGCCCTCTCGTTTGCCCGCATGGTGTGATTCGCAGCAAGGTCTTTGATGCAGGCCTGTTAAGCAGCGCGCCTGATGCTTTCAAATCTATGACCATAAAAGGCAAGGACTTCGACCAGGGACTGCACATGAGTTACCAGGTTGCGCCCGAAGACTGCACCGGCTGTGGATTGTGTGTCGACATCTGCCCGATACGCGACAAATCCAACGCCAGCCACAAGGCCCTCAACATGGTGACCTACACACCCGAACTGCGCCAGCAGGAAAAAGAGAACTGGGAATATTTCCTGGCCCTGCCTGAATATGATCGCACGGTTGTGAAAACAGCCACCATCAAGGGCGCCATGATATTACAGCCGCTGTTCGAATTTTCCGGTGCCTGTGTAGGCTGTGGTGAAACACCGTATATAAAACTGGCAAGCCAGCTGTTTGGTGACCGTATGGTGGTTGCCAATGCGACCGGCTGTTCATCTATCTATGGCGGCAATCTGCCAACAACTCCGTGGGCAAAAAATAATGAAGGCCGCGGCCCTGCCTGGTCGAATTCACTGTTCGAGGATAATGCCGAGTTTGGCCTGGGGATGCGACTGGCAATCGACAAACAAAAAGAATATGCGCGTGAGTTATTACAAAAATTAAAGCCTGATGTTGGCAATGAGCTGGTTGAGCGCATTCTTGATGCCGACGAATCGACCGAAACAGGTATTCAACAACAACGATCACAGCTACAGACATTGCGGGACAAGCTGAAACACATCGATTCAGATACTGCTCGCGAACTTGAGAGTGTGGCAGAAAACCTTGCTCGAAAGAGTGTCTGGATCATCGGTGGCGATGGCTGGGCCTATGATATCGGCTATGGCGGACTCGACCATGTGCTGGCATCAGGCATGGATGTCAACATCCTGGTGCTCGATACCGAAGTCTATTCCAATACCGGGGGACAGACATCCAAAGCCACGCCACGCGGTGCAGTCGCGAAATTCTCAGCCGCTGGCAAGGCTTCACCGAAAAAGGACCTTGCCTTGCTGGCGATGGATTACGAACATGTATACATTGCCCGTGTCGCTTATGGTGCCAAAGACACGCAAACCATACATGCATTTCATGAAGCTGAAGCCTATCCGGGGCCATCGCTGATCATTGCCTATTCGCCCTGCATTGCACACGGCTTCGATTTGAAAAACAATCATCTGCATCAGCAACTTGCTGTTAATAGCGGACACTGGCCCCTGTTTCGTTACAACCCGCAACAGGCCGCTGCTGGAAAGAACCCCTTGCACCTGGATTCAAAGCCACCCTCTATCCCCTATCGGGAATTTATCGAAACAGAAATACGCTTCAACATGCTATGGCGGACGCATCCACAGCAAGCAGAGAAATTTCTCGAACAGTCACAGCAGGAGATTCTGCGTCGTTATCATTACTATGAACAGCTTGCGAGTCTTGAATGGAACGAGAATGGCGACGTCGAACCACCGCATCGAAAACTGACAGCAGCAGAGCCTCGCACAAAGGAGCAAGCATCATGACAGACCTGAGCACAGAGTATCTGGGACTCAAACTGGATAACCCGCTGGTGCCTTCTTCGTCGCCATTAACAGGCGAACTCGACACCGCCAGGAAACTCGAGGATGCAGGGGCCGCGGCACTGGTGCTGCCCTCGTTGTTTGAACAAACAATAGAGCATGAGCAGCAGGAGCTTGAATGTTTTGTGCATTCACAGGCATTGGGACATTATGAAGCCCAGTCATATCAACCCGTACCGGAAGATTACAGCAGTGAGCTGGATAATCACCTGGAGCGTATACAGCAATTCAAATCAGCCCTGTCTATTCCCGTGATCGCCAGCCTGAACGGTATCTCTGCAAATGGATGGATAGACACCGGCAAGGAATTACAGCAAGCCGGTGCGGATGCACTGGAGTTAAACGTGTATTACATCGCAGCAGATCCAGATACCAGCGCTGCAGAGGTTGAAAACCGTTACCTGAAATTGCTAACCGACTTGCGTCAACATGTCACCATACCCGTGACCATGAAGCTGTCTTCCCAGTTTTCTTCTGTCGCCAATATGGTTTTTAAACTGCAACAGGCAGGTGCGCATGGCGTATCCCTGTTTAACCGTTTTTATCAGCCGGATATTGATCTGGAAACACTTCACATCAAACCTCATCTTGAACTTTCCAGCTCGATGGAGTCCCTGGTAAGGATTCGCTGGATTGCACTGATTCGTGGGCGCGTGGATTTATCTATTGCAGCCACCGGTGGCTTCCATCGAACAGAAGATATCATCAAGGCCCTGCTCGCTGGTGCCGACGTCACCCATCTTTGCAGCGTATTATTGCAAAATGGACCGGAATATATCGCTGTACTCAAACAGGAATTACATGACTGGCTGGAACAACAGGAGTACACCTCGGTAACGCAAATGAAAGGGAGCGTCAGCAGATCCTGTGCGATTAATCCTGCGGCACTGGAACACTGCAATTACATGCATGTCATTAGAAGCTACGGTCAGTGACAAGGACATGATCATTTATCTGAAACAGGTATACTGTTCCCGGAATTCTGCCTTCGCTACACTTGCCACTATTCCGCCCTGATGCAGAAGCGGCACCGGTTTCAGGCGTTAGCTCGATAGCTTCCAGAGTGTCCAGGTTGCCTGAACCATGAGAGCGAATTCCCGTATACCGAACCCGTCGCCACCACACAGAAGGAGCACTGGACAACCATGATGTTTGATTTCGACCCGGTGCAAACACTTGGCATTGCTATCATGGTTCTCTATACCGGCATGCTGCTCATCCGGCACATCCCCTTTCTGCGCAACAACGACATTCCCGTTCCTGTCGTTGGCGGACTTATGTTCGCGGTTATTACCAGCCTGGCTTACGGGCAGTTCGGGCTGCACCTGCACTTCGATATGGCGCTGAAAGAACCCCTGATGCTGGCTTTCTTTGCCAGTATCGGTCTTGGCGCCGACGTCAGGATGCTGGCGCGCGGTGGCCCGCAACTGCTGTTGTTTGGTGTGCTCTGTCTTGTCTACCTGATTGTGCAGGATGGTATCGGCATGCTGACGGCCATCGGCCTGGACCTGCATCCGCTGGTCGGCCTGCTCAGTGGCTCCATAACCCTGTCAGGGGGGCACGGCACCGGTGCCGCCTGGGCCGAGCAGTTCAGCAACACCGCCAATCTGGCCGGCGCCATGGAACTTGCCATGGCCTGCGCGACCTTTGGCCTGATTCTTGGCGGCCTGATCGGCGGACCCGTTGCCGGGCGCTTGATCCGCAAGCATGATCTCAAGCCGGAAGCCCGACGACCAGCCCGGCAAGATGATGCACAGACTGACGAGCACCCGATCAACCCCGATAACTTTCTGCTCTCGCTGTTTTACATCGTTGTTTGTCTGACAGTCGGCAAGCTGCTGGCGGGAGCCATGTCCGGTTTTGCCTTTACACTACCGGCATTCGTCTGGTCCCTGTTGATCGGTGTATTCATCCGCAACGCTACCTTTTTTCATAAACACATACGCGTGCATTCGACATCCTTGAACTTGATCGGCAGTCTGTCCCTGTCGCTGTTTCTTGCCATGGCGTTGATGTCGCTGCAGCTCTGGGAACTGCTGGGTCTCGCCGGGCCTTTGCTGGTACTGCTCGGTGTACAGGTTACCGGCATTGTTATATTTGCCAGCTTCATTACCTTCCGCTTCATGGGAGGAGAATATAATGCAGCAGTTGTTGCCGGCGGGCACTGCGGCTTTGGCCTGGGCGCCACACCGACAGCGGTTGCCAACATGGAAGCGCTGACACGGCGATTCGGACCTGCGCCCCAGGCATTCCTGGTGGTGCCGTTGATGGGGGCATTTTTTATCGACCTGTTAAACGCCATCGTAATCCAGGGTTATCTTTCCCTGCCCGTATTTGGCTTCTAGCGTGATCCAGTTACGTGTACTACCGGCCCTGCTGTTGCTAACACTGGTAACATTGACGGCCTGCAAGCGCGGGCCGGATACCGCCATGCTGGAGCATGAGCTTCAAAATCGCCTCGACACGGAATTTACTCCGGGCCTGTTCAAAATACACAGCTTCACGCGCAAGGGTTCCGCACCCTCAACAAGTCACAGCGATGCGGTTTACCTGTACTACGATACCAAGCTGGAGTTTCAGCGCGACTACAACCTGACCGCGTGGCAAGACCTCAACCTGGGTACACTTGCCGTCGTACTTGGCGCGACACCGGCGGGTATCGATGGCTACCACCCGGACAACCAGCGGGGGGACCTGCTGCTGGTGCGCGGCAGGTTAAGTTATCAAAAAACCGAAGACGGCTGGGTAAGCATCACCCATATGCCGCTGGAAAAACAGGCGGGACCAGCCGCCCCGGACACCATACAAGGCAGCGGCCCGAATTACATTCTCCAATCGGTACGCGGATTGCTGAAAAGAAATCAGGGCGGCGCCGGGCAATCCCGGGACGACATTATCATTGAGGAATTTACCGAGTCACTAAAGGAGATCGACCTGCGCTTCGCGCGACTGGACGGCAGGTTGCCGTTTGGCACCGGATGGTCCGGCGGAGCCTACAACCTCTTCGGTGCAGCATTTGCTCCCTATGCCACGGAACACGGACTGCCGGTTTTTAACTATTCTTCCGAAGGCAGCGTGGAAAACGGCCTGAGTCTTCAGCAGGGTCACCTGGATTTTGCCCTGTTGCAAAGTGATGTCGTCGAAGCCCTTTACAAGGGGTGGGTGGAAGCGTCTCAATTGCCGCAACCCGACCTTCGCTCAATGGCCAGCCTCTGGCCTGAGGCACTGCACATTGTCACGCTGGAAGATCGTAACATCAAAAGCTTTTCAGACTTGAAAGGCAAACGGCTGGCGGTCGGCAGCCCCGGTTCAGGTACCCGCTTTACCGCAAGGCGTGTATGGGCGGCGGCAGGGCTTACCCTGTCGCAGGAGAAAAGAATCCGGGGAATGGGACTGACGGCATCTATTGCCGCACTGGAATCCGGCAAGGTGGATGCTGTTTTCATCGCCGGAGCAGTTCCGGATCCAACGCTGCAATTACTGGCACAGCGCCGCGATGATATACGCCTGGTACCTATCGACACCGCGACGCTCGATCAACTGTCCAGCAAACACTTTGCCTACTACAGCACGGTCATACCGCCAAAGACCTATCCGGGACAAACCAAGCCGTACCGGACACTGGGTTTCGCGGCGCTGCTCATCACCAGTGATCGTACCAGCGATAATGATGTCGAGATGTTTCTCGACCTGGTGGTCGGCAGTGCGAATAAGCTAACTCATGAATTTTACCGGGCCGGCTTTATTTCCACCAAAACCTCACGGCTGGGCATCTCCATTCCCATGCACCCGGGGGCCACCCACTTCTACGAGAGACTGAAGGAAAAACAGCTGGATTCGACCAGGGAATCTGTACCTGATTCGCCCGAGAGAGAGATGAAGAAATCTCCGGTCAATTCAGAAAGATAGAATCACAGGCATGCGAGCCATCATGTTTTTCGTTTTCCTGCTGCTCACATCCCCGGGCATTACCCATGGTCCGTGGCAGTCACTGGCACCCGGGATGGACCTTGGAACGTTCTCGGCAAGCCAGCCCAGCAAATCAGGCGACTCACTAATCACCATCCTGCGCATCGACCCGGACCTTTGGTCACTGGAGTTCATCGGACTAAGCCTTGACGGCGGGTCGAACGGAAAAACAGCCAAGCAGTGGAGCAAGGCACATCGTCTCACGGCTGCCATCAATGCCGGGATGTACGGAACAGAC
>DMKK01000092.1 GCA_003454335.1 Gammaproteobacteria bacterium
TCCTCGATGCCAACCTGGGTCGCCTCGCCCGCTACCTGCGACTGCTGGGATTTGATTGCCTGTATCAAAATGATTTCGATGACGAGACCGTGGCGACCCTTGCCAGCGAGCAACACCGGAGCGTGCTGACGCGGGACCGGGCCCTGTTACAGCGCAAGATTATTACCCATGGTTACTTCGTCCGTGCGGTCCGGCCAAGACTGCAGGTGAAAGAGGTCTTGTCCCGGTTTGACCTGTACCGTCAGATCTTGCCCTTCAGCCGCTGTACCCGTTGCAACGGGGTCCTGCAGGCCGTCGATAAACAGGTGATCGAGGCTCGGCTGGAGCCAAAAACAAGGAAATATTTCGATACGTTCAGGATCTGTACAACGTGCAAGCAGATTTACTGGCAGGGTAGCCACCATGCCCGGTCACTGCGTCTGATCGAGGAACTGACGAGCGAAGCCCCCGGGGATACAGAGAATTAAGGCTCACCGTCTACGGGGCCGAATTCATTCGGTCAACATCGACCGGTCGAATAAATTCGACCCTACAGTTCCTCCCCGAGATGAACGCCTGGCGGCTGATAGTAGGCCCGGCATTCGAGTTCACGCCCGCGGACAACACGCTGGCCCATTAGCGGTCCGCGTGATTCGGTGACAACGGTACTCTGACCTTCCTGGTGATGGTCGTCATAGAAATACACCACCACCCAGTCATAGGTATGCTGCAACTCATGGGCGCGCGCTGTATTGGAATACATCACGGTAAAATGCCAGTCATCGCGGTCGGTATGCCACACCGGTAACCAGGCCTTGCCTTCCGGATTGAAACGCCGGGGTGCAATCATGGAAAGCCTGCCCTGCTTCGCCTTCAAGCGGTATTCATAATCAACTTCAATCAGAGTCTTAACATCGGGCCCTTCCCCGACTTGCGGTCGGGGCCGACTGCGGGCCCTGTTCAGCAATGCGCTCAGTGCGTTCCTGATGCCGGCTATACGCCGGGCCCCTATCCCCGGCACTTGTTCCAGACGACCATCGTAGGCTGCCGTTTCCAGATCCTCGAGGGTATCAACATGCAGCGTCTTGTCTATTTGTTCAGCCATTTTCGGCCCGATGCCAGGCACCGACTGAAACAGGTGAACCGGGTCAAGCGTACCGCGCATCCGTTCCAGCTGCGCCCAATGACCGGTTGTCACCAGCTCCTGAATCGCGCTGGCGATACCCTTGCCGATATTTGGCAATTCTATCAGAGCTGCATCGCCCCCGGTCCCGGCCAATTCACCGATATCCTGCCCCAGCCGCGAGACGGTCTCACTGGCACGGCGATACGCCGATATACGAAACGGGTTGGCCCCCTGCTGCTCAAGCAAATCCGCAGCCTGGGCAAGCTTCATGGCAACTTGCTGATTCAGGGATGTTTGCATCTCACTTTAAGCCCGGCAAACAGACTCAGGTCTCACCCGGTACCTGTGACGGGACTTCCACTGGCTGACCCGGCGGTATCTCCGGATCACCCGCACGTACAGGACTGCAAAGGGGCATGATCAAATCCTCCACTCACTTTATAGTTAGAGTGTAGCCCTGAAACTCATTTTCCACCCGGGGAACAGGAATACATCGCAGTGACTCTTCAAGCTTCCCTTTACTGCGAAGCAAGCACCCCGACAACCTCCGCCAACCCGCCCGTCACCCGTGCCAGGCCAGTATAGTCAAGTTGCTCCGGCGTATCGGTCGCCTCATGATAGTGCGGGTAACGAAATGGCGCCGTGTCCGTGACCATGATGGCCGGGTAACCGGCCTGCCAGAAGGACCAGTGGTCTGACCAGTGTATGCCCTCCATCCCGCCCGGCGCTGCCACGCCTTCCGAGGGAAACGCCGTCGACGCACGAAATGCCCCGACCGCCTGGCGGACCAGTGGCCGGGATGAGAGATCGCCCACGAAGCCGATGAAATTACCGGTATCCGGATACAAATAGCTGAATGGGAAAGGATACCGCTGACTGCCCGGCTGATCGGTGAAATATCCCATCGTCTCCAGAGAGAGCATCGCCTCGATGCGCTCACCCTGCGCCTGCGCGCGGACGGCATACAGCTTGCTTCCCATCTCATCACCGTAGAAGAACGGTGCTTCCTCATTGGCAAAGGCCACGAAGCGCACGGTACGCGGCAACGCCGTCCCGGCAAGCATGCGGGCAAGTTCCAGCAAGGCGGCCACACCCGAGGCATTGTCATCGGCACCCGGGCTGCCGACCACAGAATCGTAATGCGCACCGACGACAATGATTTCATCTACTGCACCCTGGCCGGGCTGCACCGCCTCCAGATTGTTCACGGTCAGGCCACGGCTGGTAAAGGATTGGGAATTGACCGCGTAACCCGTGTCTTCCAGGGTCTCGCGGATATACCCCGCAGCGGCGGCCATTGCCTCAGGGCGCCAGACATTGCGCTCGCCGACCCGGCCGGCCAGTTCTGTAACATGGCGCTTGAGATTGTCGTGGATCAACTGCTCCTTATCTGACAGGGGCGGCGCCGTACCCGACCAGGAACTGCCGGGCATGCCTGTCATGAACCAGCTAACCGCCAGAATGACAAGCGGGATGATAGCCAGGCGGGCAGCCCACAGATATCGCTTCTTGCGGCCGCCGGGAACTGCTGCTTGCTGGATTTTATCGCTCACTGTAATCAGAAATAACCAGGGTCAGGGCACATTTGACCCCAATATTAGATGAGAACCAACTACTTCCTCGAATTTGGCAAATCCGGAAAGGGAAATGGCGAGTAAAATCAATATCCATCAGTAATCCCTGCGCGTCTCTCGCTGGTTCAGGTAAAATCATAACAAGTTAATCTGGAGCATGTACATGAACAAACTTCCATCTTTTGCCGCACTTGTTACCGTCTCGCTGATCGGTATCACGGCCGAAAGTGCCTGGTCGGATGCAGCAACACCGAACGAGCCTGCCAAACCTGCCGTGCAGACACCGGCACCCACTACCCGTGTTGCGCCGGGCTGGTATCCGCCGCCGTCCATCCAGGGTGGGTATACAAGCCCCTGGCAACCACCGCCACTGAGGCCTATGCCCCCGCGTGGTTACGGTCAATTGCCTCCTCTCTACCCGCCGCCCGGACAATACCCGGCCGCCCCGGCTGCCCCTGCCGCTCCAGTGGCAGCGGTAAATCCACTCAGCGCCGAGCTCAAACAGACGCAGGAACAATTGACAGCGAAAAGTACAGAACTGGACACGGCCCATGCAATGCTTGCGCAGTTACGCGGCTCGCTTCAGCGCAGTGTTGCGGCTGAACGAGCACTCAGGAAAAAGGTGGCAGATATCACCAGCGAGCAACAGGCCTTACAGGCGCGCGTGACTGAACTGACCGCAGCACTGAACACCACCACCGCCAGGCTGGAACAGCATCGCCAACAAATCACTAACGATCAGAAGCAAACCCGAACGCTGACTGCCGAGCGTGACCAGTTGCACAGCAATCTCGCCAACCGGGATGAGCAACTGGCCACAGTACACACTGAACTGCAGTCTGCCAGGACTGCCCTACAGCAGGCGCAGGCAGAGACCAGCACCTCCGGCCAGCAACTCAGCGAAGCCAGATCACAGACCGAGATGCTCAATAACGAACTGACCGAACTAAAGGCCCAACTGGAGGGCCAGCAAGCCACGCTGCTGAACACCGAGCAAACACGGGCTGAGGAACGCGCCAGCCTGCACAGCGATCTTGCCAGCCGGGATGAGCAACTGGCCACTATGCAAGCTGAACTGCAGGCGGCCAAGGAATCCTTACAGCAGGTGCAGGCCGAGACCTTCAATAACGAACTAACCGAACTCAAGGCCCAACTGGAGAGCCAGAAAACCACGTGGCTGAACGCCGAGCAAACCCGGACACTGACTACAGAGCGTGACAGCTTGCGCAGCGATCTCGCCAGCCGGGACGAGCAACTGGCTACAGTGCAAGCTGAACTGCAGGCTGCAACACAGGCCGTACAGCAGGCGCAGGCC
>DMKK01000137.1 GCA_003454335.1 Gammaproteobacteria bacterium
CCTGCTCCCAAAGCAGGCGCGCTACCAGGCTGCGCTATACCCCGATTACATTGTGTCTTTCAGGGTGACAAGCATCCCACCCTGTGAAGCCATGCGATAATACGTGCTGCCCCTGAAGGGGTCAATTAACTTGCCCATGTTCTTGGCAATCAACCTGACATTCTTCAAGAAATCGGGCATATCGTCACGTCTGCCGTACTTTTTTATCATAGGCCACCAGGCTTAATGTCCCGGTTTGCACGGTTGTACCACACGACAGCCGCATGCGAGAATCCGTTTTCTCGTATTCAACGATAGACCACGTCCCCAATGACCGCAAAACTGATTGATGGCAGGGCCATTGCCGCCGAGGTTCGGCGCAATGTAAAGAAAAAAGTTGATGCCCGCAGGCAAAATGGACTGCGCGTCCCCGGACTGGCAGTTGTGCTCGTAGGCCAAAATCCCGCCTCGGAAATTTACGTCCGCAACAAGTGCATGGCTTGCGACGAATCCGGTGTGCTTTCCCGCTCTCATCATCTGCCAGACGACACCCCGGAAGAAGAATTACTCGTATTGATTGAAGAACTGAATAATGATGCCGGTATTGATGGAATACTGGTCCAGTTTCCGCTGCCGTCACATATTGATGCTGACAAGGTTACCGAGCAAATCAGGCCAGACAAGGATGTGGATGGTTTTCACCCCTATAACATTGGTCGTCTGGCACTGCGGCGTCCTTCACTGCGATCCTGTACCCCGCGTGGTGTCATCACACTTCTCGAACATACCGAGGAGACCTTTTACGGACGCCAGGCGGTGATCGTGGGTGCTTCCAATATCGTCGGCCGCCCCATGGGACTGGAATTGCTGCTTGCCGGCTGCACGGTAACAACCTGCCATCGATTTACCAGAAACCTTGATGAACATGTTGCACAGGCAGATATTCTTGTCGTTGCAGTTGGCAAGCCGGGCCTGGTATCAGGTGCCTGGGTCAAACCCGGCGCCACTGTAATTGATGTCGGCATCAACCGCCTTGAAGACGGCAGCCTGATCGGTGATATCGAATTTGATGCAGCCCGTGAACGTGCCGCATGGATCACACCGGTACCGGGTGGCGTCGGTCCAATGACGGTCGCAACCCTGCTGGAAAACACCCTGTTCGCCGCAGAAGAACTGCACGACTGACAACCGGGTTAGCTGCGGCGCCAGGTCGTACCGGCAGAACCATCCTCGAGAATAATTCCGGCTGCGTCGAGCTCAGCCCTTATCCTGTCTGCTTCTGCCCAGTCTTTTGCAGCACGCGCACTGATTCGGCGGGCGATCAGTTCCTCAACTTCCGCGTCTGACATACCGCTGGCCGTGCTGTCATCTGACGTAACCGCTGCTCGTAAATATGCTTCAGGGTCTGCCTGTAGCAGTCCCAGGATTGCACCCAGGCGGTGCAGACAACCAGCAAGGATATTTGCCTTGCCCGGATGCGTGTCCCTGTTCCTGTTTATTTCCCTGGTAATTTCAAATAACACGGCAATGGCTTCCGGTGAATTGAAATCATCATCCATCGCCTTGTGAAAAGCCGCACTGTATCTATCACATAACGAAGCGTCGTTGTCTGCAGGTGCAAGACCACGCAAGCTTGTATAGAGTCGTGTCAGCGCGGACTTGCCGTTCGCCAGGTTTTCCTGTGAATAGTTCAGGGGGCTGCGATAATGACTGGCAAGAATAAAATACCTGATTTCTTCTGCCCGGTAATTCTTCAGTATTTCCCGCACCGTAAAGAAATTATCCAGCGACTTTGACATTTTCTCTTCATCGACCCGGACAAAACCATTGTGCATCCAGTAATTCACAAATGGCTCGCCGGTGGCAGCCTCGGACTGTGCTATTTCATTCTCATGGTGAGGAAACTTTAGATCCATACCGCCGCCATGAATATCGAAATGTGCACCCAGACATTGCGTGGACATTGCCGAGCATTCTATGTGCCAGCCGGGACGGCCATTGCCCCAGGGAGACGGCCAGCTCGGTTCATCCGGTTTTACTGTCTTCCAGAGTACAAAATCCAGCGGATCATCCTTGGACTCGTTAACAGCAACACGCGCTCCAGCCTGCAGGTCCTCGAGTTGCTTCCCCGACAGCGCGCCATAGTGTTCAAAGCGACTCACATCGTAATAAACATCACCATTGTTTCCCTGGTAGGCATGGCCATTAGCTACCAGGGCATCGATCATTTTGATGATGTCGTCCATGGATGCCGTGGCCCGGGGTTCCATATCCGGTGGTAATACACCAAGTGCCGCAGCATCTTCATTCATGATGTTGATAAACCTTGTTGTCAGCGCGTTAATATCCTCACCATTTTCATTGGCGCGCTGGATGATCTTGTCATCCACATCGGTGATATTCCGCACATAGGTCACTTCATACCCAAGTGCACGCAAATAGCGAACAACCACATCAAAGACGACCATTACCCGTGCATGCCCAAGATGACAGTAGTCGTATACGGTCATTCCACACACATACATCCGGACCTTGCCCTCCTCTATGGGAACAAAGGTATCCTTCTGATTGGTCAGAGTGTTGTATATTTTTAGCATCCGAACAGATTAATCCAGTAATAAAACGAAGCCGCAAATAATAGTGCCTAATCAGGACGACTGAAAGTCATTCCGGCCACAAAATATACGCATAGCATTCATGGGCTTGTAAACACGGCCAGAGCTTATATTATGTGCACACCTGAAAATATACCCGGGAGTTATCAATGAAGCACTTATTTGGCCTTGTTTTGGCCACCGTTGTCGGTTTGTCACCTGTAACCGGCTATTCCCAAGATGATCAATCTAACGCAAAAGGAGCAGGCATGGTTAAAGTCACCATGGAAACGAGCAAGGGTGTTATCACTCTGGAACTGGATAGTGAGAAAGCACCGGCCAGTGTTGAGAATTTCGTCGCTTATGCCAAGGCTGGCCATTATGATGGCACGATATTTCACCGTGTGATTCCCGCTTTTATGGTTCAGGGTGGTGGTTTTGATACTGACATGAAACAAAAGGCCACCAATCCGCCCATCAAGATCGAAGCAGATAATGGCTTGAAAAACGACAGAGGTACCGTGGCGATGGCGCGTACCAATGATCCAAATTCCGCCACTTCACAATTCTTTATCAATTTGAAGGACAACGACTTCCTTAACCACACATCGCCTAGCCCCCAGGGCTGGGGATATGCAGTGTTTGGCAAGGTCACTGACGGAATGGATGTCGTTGAATCTGTCGAGAAAGTCAAAACGGGTAATAATCACGGACACCAGGATGTTCCCCTCATGGAAGTCATCATCCGGAAAGTGACCATCGAGGAATAACGCAGCAATCCCCTGACACCATGCCGGACACTCTGTTTATTTCAGATCTGCATCTGGACCCGGAGCGTCCGGCTGTTACGGAACTCTTTCTGGAGTTCCTGAGCACACGTGCGTGTTCCGCGGATGCCATCTATATCCTCGGCGACCTGTTTGAAGCGTGGGTAGGCGATGACGATACCAGCCCGATGAACCAGGTCGTTTGCGGGGGCCTGAAGAAATGCGTCACATCAGGTACTCCCGTGTTTATCATGCATGGTAACCGGGACTTTCTGCTGGGTGCGCAGTTCGCAGCCGCAAGCGGCTGTACCTTGCTTGATGATCCGGCACTGATTGATTTGTACGGCACCCCTACACTGCTGATGCATGGAGACCTGCTGTGCACTGACGATAGTGAATACATGGCCTTCCGGGCAATGGTTCGCGACACCAAATGGCAACAGGGACTGCTGTCCAAGTCACTGGAAGAACGCCAGCTGATCGCCAGGGAAATGCGCAACAGGAGCCGGGAGCAGACAGGCGGCAAGCCTGAATCGATAATGGATGTAAACAGTGATGCGGTCGTCAAGACCATGACCGACCACGAGGTGCAGCGATTGATCCATGGACACACGCACCGCCCGGCGATTCACGACCTGGTTGTTTCAGGAGCACCCGCACAGCGAATCGTGCTGGGCGACTGGTATGAACAGGGAAGCCTGCTTGCTTGCACAGCAGATGGATGCAAGCTGGAAGTGCTTGATCTGTAGCAACCGATGGCACTGTTGAAATAGTCTCCTGTCTGCCTGTATTTTGAGTAAAAGGAAAGAAGAGGTGCATTATGAATCAAAGAATAATAATGCTTTGTGTCGTCGGCATTGTCCCATCACTGTTAGTCACAACCACGGGTGCAGTTGAGGCCGTCCGTACAGAATCGGGGCAGGAACTGGCCGGGGAAAACCACCCGGCTTCCTCCGGAAGCGTTACCACAAAGACCTTCACCACAGCAATCGTTGATGGCAAGCCGGCTGACGATCAGAAGGCATTTGAGAATTCCGTCAGCGAGATTTATTTTTACACAGTACTGGAAGGACTCAAGGGACAAACTGTCACTCACCGCTGGAAATACAGCGGCCGCGTCATATCCAATGCAGATATTTCAGTTACGGACGATCCTTTTTCAACGTGGTCAAGTAACGGCATGGAATCCAACTGGACTGGCTTCTGGACCGTCGAAGTACTGGACAAGAACAGCAAGGTCATTGGGGTCGACACATTCGAATATAACCACCCGCGTAATTTGCAAATGGATCCAGATGCAAACAAGGCCGGGGCTGATAGTGATGGCATTCCCAGTGGGGGTTGGGGCTGGGGGCGTGGCCGGGGATGGGGCTGGTAATCCCTCTGTTACTGCCCCGGGCTGAACCGTTCGTATGTGCCTGGCAATTCAAAAAGAGCAGCTGGTACCGTTTCATTCGCTACAAAGTCGCTCAGTGTTCTGAAGTAACCGGCATCATCCCACTCCTGCACAGGTAAACCATCCCGGTACTGCCGGGCCGCTGCAGTGACATAACGCGACAGAAAACAGGGTGTTTGCATGCTCACGGGAACTGCTTCCATATCGTTCAGTTGCCGCCTGGCCAGCACCTCCGCATATTCGGCCATCCCGGCAACGGCATCCCTCATTACAGCAGGGACTGTTACCGCCTGAAAACACAAGTCCCCATTGGCAAGATAGTTGATATGTACAGGCTGCTTGCCGGCAATAGCCGGTGCCGCGTTATCCGCGGTACGGGTTTCCGTAAGATTAATATCGGCAGGTAGCGCTACATCACCCGGCTGGTATTCAATAACCAGTATGCTGCGATCCTCATGACTCACACTGAAGACCGTTTTTGACTGGCGATCAAGTAATGCAAAATCACTTGCAGCATAACCGTCGTCGAAGCGTACATACCCGGGACTGACAAGCACCCTGACGCTGTAAATATCCGTACCCGCTTCCCGCTCTTCATACGAGAGTATATTTACCCCCGTAATATTTTCCGGAACAGTCGCAGTCACATCTCCGGATTCCCCGCAGGCGGTCAGCTGAAGTATGCAGTACGTGGAGAAAAACCAGCGACAGATGTTACGCATAAGCAGCAAGTCTCTTAAATGCACTCAGGGACAAAATCAGTCCTTTAGTGATGCGAACCCCTGGTCGAGGTCTGACTGCAAGTCATCGACTGATTCAAGCCCGATAGCAAGGCGAATCAGGCCGTCAGATATACCCGCCGCTGCACGTTGCTCGGGTGATAGACGCCCGTGTGTCGTCGTTGCCGGGTGGGTCACAGTACTCTTGGCATCACCCAGATTGGCGGTAATGGA
>DMKK01000114.1 GCA_003454335.1 Gammaproteobacteria bacterium
CCTGTTGGGCAGGGTGCTGAAGGAAGATGGCGGTGTCGTAGATTTTGAAACCTCCTATGCCGGTACTATCAAAGTCAAGTGGTCGGAGATCAGCGAACTTATTGCCGACGAGCCGATTACGGTACTGCTGGAGAGCAAGGAAACACGCACGGCGACGAGCGTCAAAAATACCGAGACAGGTGTGGTGATTGCCGATGAGTCAGGCACTGCTGAAACGATTCCCTCGGAAGAGGTAGCCTATATCAATCCCGAGCCCTGGCGACTTGGCCAGAGTTGGAAATGGACGGGTATTGTCAATGTTGATCTGAATTATGAGCGGGGCAACTCGGACAAGGATGAATATCACAGTGACTGGGCCACGACCCTGCGCAGCCGCGAT
Organism: Gammaproteobacteria bacterium; assembly: GCA_003454335.1. GTDB lineage: Bacteria > Pseudomonadota > Gammaproteobacteria > UBA9214 > UBA9214 > UBA9214. The sequence continues at coordinate 380 of DMKK01000114.1, forward strand.
GACCGGTTTAAATTTTACGGCGATTATGAAAGGGAGAAGAGTAACGATGTACTGACTGACGATAACTGGCGAATAAATGGCCGCTACGATCACTTCGTTACCGAGAAGTTCTTTTACGGTGCAAACCTGGGTATAGAACATGACCGGCCCGCAGATCTCCAGCGGCGAACGATAGTGGGCCCGATTGCGGGTTACGAGTTCTACGAAAGTACGGCAATGAACCTCGATGTGGCGGGTGGTCCCATGTATGTCAACGAGAAGTTTTATGAAGCGGACAACCGTGATTACCTGGCACTTGGCTGGCTGGTCGATTTTGATCGTTTCCTGATCCCCGACCGCATGCAGTTCTACCACCGGCACAGGGGATTGCTGGAGCCGGGGGATACGGATAATTTTGTTTGGGACGCCTGGACCGGGCTTCGTTTTCCGATCTACGCCGGCATTGTTGCCAGTGGCGAGATATTGGTGGAATATGACGGTGGTGCCCCCGAGGGTGTTGATGACACGGATACCACCTACCACGTCAAACTTGGTTATCAGTGGTAAGGCAATGCTGATGTTTGTGTTATGAGGTCTTTTCACCTGCCAGTCTGGTTGTTCGCACTTTGTGTGTGCTGCCTGCCCGTGTCCCCGGCCGTGTCAGAAGACAAGGTCATGGTATCCACGGGTACGCCGGCCCTGGTCTCCCGCGCTACCCTTGAAGCCCGCCTTAAGGAAGTTGAGGCAGCAGCCTCGCTGGACGAGGAGACCCGGGCGACCCTGGTTGAGACGCTCAACAAGACACTGGGTAATCTTGAAACCATCAAGACCAACAAGGCTGCCACCGAGAGTTATGTTCAGGCAAGGAAAACTGCACCGGAGCAGACCAGTGCAATACGCGAGAAACTGGATGCAGAGCGTGAAAGTGACGCCGAGGTATCGGTAACGGCAACCGCCGATTCGCCCTTTGATGTGATCGAGGGCGAGTTGCTGCAGGAAAAGGCAAATCTGGTGGCGGTGCAGGCCAAGCTTGCCGACCTGGAAGCGCAGCTGGAAACCGGCAGCAACAGGCCGGTCGAGGTGCAGAAACAGCTGACGCAGGCAAAGCAGGACAAGGATGATATTGAAGCCAAACTCAAGCTGGAGGCACCGGCAGATCAATTGCCCTGGTTGACGGAAGCCCGTCTCTGGTCGCGGACAACCAGGGCAGCCGAACTGCGTAACGAGATTGGCATGCTGGATCAGGAATTGTTGAGCATGCCAATGCGTACCAACTTGCTCGAGGCGCAGCGGGACCAGGCCAGTCGTACTGTGAAACGTGTCGATGCCCGGGTCAAAATACTCGAGAAATTATCCAGTCGTCAGGGCCATGTTGAGGCAGTACAGGCCCGGGAGGCGGCGGCTGAGGCGGTCTCTGATGCGGTTGGGAAACATGCCATTGTACAGGAGCTGGCAGAGGAGAATGCCGAGTTGACCCGGGAGCTCGGGACCATCGCTGCCAGTCTCAGGATGGTGAGTGCCAGTGACGACTCAATCGAAAAGGAAGCCGGCAGGATCGAGGATTATTTTCGGACTGCCAGAGAAAGACTTGCCATTGCCGGACTCAGCGAGGTGCTGGGCGAGGTGTTGCGGGAGCAACGCCAGACCTTGCCGGACACCCGCAAGCTGCGCAAGAAGATCAGCAGCATCGAGAGTGATAACGCCCACGCGGCGTTACGCCAGGTTCAGCATAGCCAGGAATATAAAGGTCTGCGTGACCTGGATGATTTCATCGAGGCCCGCACTGCAGACCTGGACGCGGCTGAGGTCGCGCTGGTCAGTGAGGACCTCAGGGAACTGGCGGAAAGCCGGCGGTCACTGCTTGACAAGGCACTCAATCTCGACAAGTCGTACTCGAGGTCGCAGGCAGAACTTGCTGCAAGTTATCAGCGACTGTTGAAGATCTCCCAGGATTTCGACGCATTCCTTGCAGAGAACCTGCTCTGGATTCGCAGTGCCCCGATGCCGAACCTTGCCACCCTGAAGGCCATTCCGGGGCAGATTGGCTTGTTATTCTCACCCTCGCGCTGGCTTGAGGTCTCGGAAACGCTGCTTGCCAGGGTCGCGCAATCGCCCTTCTCAATATTCATGCTGGCTGTATTCGGCTTGCTGTTGTGGAAGGCACGGCACTTGCGAGTGTTGCTGAAGGCGATGGGCATGCAGGTTGGCAAGCCGTCACTCGACAGGTTCTCCTATACCCTCAAGGCACTGGGCCTGACCCTGTTGCTGGCGGCACCCTGGCCATTACTGGTCTGGATCATGGGTTGGGAACTGGGTGCCGCAGCAGACGTGCAGCAGTTTCCCCGACTGGTTTCGAGGGCATTGCTGACGGTTGCGCCGGCATTTTTCTATGTGCAATTTTTCAGTGTGATGTGTGTCCCTGACGGTATTGCCGCGAAACATTTTCGCTGGCCGCACCCTGTCCCGGAACGCTTGCACCGCGAGTTTGCCTTTCTGAAGGTGACGTTTCTGCCGGCCTTGTTTGTTGTTGTGCTGGTCGTTTATGACGAGCAAAAGGCATTTCATGGTGGTCTGGAGCGTTTGATCATGATTGTTGCCCTGGCGGTGCTCGCTGTTTTCTTCTACCGGGTGATGAATCTGCTGATAGCGCAGTCAATCGGATCAATGACACGTTTGCGCTACCTGTGGCTGGTGCTGACAGTGGTCACGCCGCTGTCGCTGGCGATGCTTGCTTTCTTCGGCTATTTCTATACGGCGGGCACGCTGGGGAGTGGCCTGGTACAGACCCTGTGGTTTGTCTTTGGACTGGTTGTGTTTCACCAGGTGGTCGTCCGCTGGTTGTTACTGGTACAACGCCGCCTGGCGTTGCAGGCGGTGCGCGAGCGCATGCGGGCAGCGCGGGAAGAGAAAGCACCGGTTGATTCAGAAATGGCGGGCATGCCGGTAGCGGAAGATGAACCCGAAATTGACCTGGTTGCCATGAGTGAGGAAAGCCGCAAGCTGCTGAACACGGTGCTTGTTATTATCGGTATTATCGGTTTCTGGCTGATCTGGTCTGACGTCCTGCCGGCCTTCAATATTCTTGACGAAGTGACGCTCTGGCATCACACGGTGGTCGTTGCCGGTGAAAAAACCATGGTACCCGCTACGCTGGCAGATGTGGGGCTTGCTATCCTGATTGCCATCGCCACCCTGGTGGCCATGAAACGTTTTCCTGCCTTGCTGGAAATACTGCTGTTGCAGCGCGTTAGAATGACAGCCGGCAGTCGTTACACCATCACCACGCTGACGACTTACGCGATTGTCGGTGTTGGCCTGATTGCCTTCTTTAATGTTATTGGTGCTGATTGGTCAAAAGTGCAGTGGCTGTTTGCGGCGCTGAGTGTGGGTATCGGTTTTGGCCTGCAGGAGATCGTGGCCAATTTCATCAGTGGCATCATTATCCTGTTTGAACGCCCCATCCGGGTCGGCGATGTGGTGACGATTGGTGCCACCGATGGTGTGGTGACCCGTATCCAGATCCGGGCCACAACAATCCGTACCTGGGACCGGCAGGAATTGCTGGTGCCGAACAAGGAGTTCATTACCGGCCGATTGTTGAACTGGTCACTCTCGGACCAGACGACACGCATCAAGGTGCCGGTGGGTGTGGCCTATGGCAGTGACGTGCAGAAAGCAATGTCGCTTATGGATGCGGCAGCAAGAGATAATGAACACGTACTTACCGAGCCAAATCCGTCTATCATCTTCGAGGCCTTTGGCGACAACTCACTCAACCTGGTGCTAAGGTGTTTTGTGGGCGCGCAGGATGTCCGCATGACGACAATCACCCAGTTGCACGAGGCGATCAACGAGAAGTTCAACGATGCCGGTATCAGCATCTCCTTTCCGCAGCGAGATGTGCACCTGGATACCCTGAAGCCGCTGGATGTGCGTATTTCCAGGGATGCTGGCAGCACCTCATCGTAGATTCTTCGCGGCGAGACGCCGCTCC
>DMKK01000130.1:0-255 GCA_003454335.1 Gammaproteobacteria bacterium
GTCCATTACCGGCATCATCAGGTCAAGCAGAATTACCTGGGGAATTTCCCGCGCCAACTGGTCCAGCGCCTCGCGGCCGTTGCCGGCTACACTCACATGCCAGTCGGCTTCCTCCAGCGTACGCACCATGATTTCCCGTGTTGCCCGGTCATCTTCTATCAGCAAGGCCTTACAGGGTTCGCCAGGGGTGCAATAATTCGTCAGGGCATGGTGTAACTGGCCGCGGTCGACCGGCTTGGTGAGGTAATCGGTCGC
>DMKK01000130.1:350-4562 GCA_003454335.1 Gammaproteobacteria bacterium
AGTACCGACCAGCCATCCATGTCCGGCATCATGACGTCCAGCGTAATGGCCGCTGGTTGCAGTTGATGCGCCAGGTGCAGGCCTTCCTCGCCACTGCCGGCTGTCACAACCTCGAAGCCGTCCTTGCGTAGAAAACGTTCAACGATCTCCTGCGCCTCCGGGTCATCATCGATCACCAGGACGGTGCGTCCCGCCCCGGATATGCGCAGTGTCTCCAGTTCAGCCTCGGTCCTGAGCAGCGTAATTTCTGCAGGCATTTCTGCCTCGGCCCCGGGCAGTTGTGCCGGTACCTGCATGGTGAAGGTCGAGCCCTTGCCGGCACTGCTCCAGACGGTGAGATCACCGCCCAGCATCTGACAGAAACGGCGTGATATCGGTAGTCCCAGGCCGGTGCCGCCATAATCGCGCGTGGTCGAACTGTCTGCCTGGCTGAATTCTTCGAAGACATGGTCCAGCTTGTCTGCCGGGATGCCAATGCCGGTATCGTTCACCGCAAGGGTCAGCCAGTCACCGTCGGTGTGTGACTTGCGCTCCGCCCGCAGGGTGATGGTGCCCTCGTGCGTGAACTTGGCGGCATTGGACAGCAGGTTCAACAGCGCCTGGCGCATCTTGGTGTGATCCTGGTGTGCGTGGCCGAGTTGCTCGCCGCGCTCGATGATGAGCTGATTATTGTTCCTGGTCATTAGTGGTTGCACGGTACCCACGACCTGGTCGATCAGTGCGCCGACATCGAAGTCCTCCGCATAGGCTTCCATTTTACCGGACTCGATCTTGGACAGGTCGAGCACATCATTGATCAACGAGAGCAGGTGATTGCCGGCCTGGTTGATCTTTTGCAGGTCGGGGACAAAGTTGTCCTGTCCAACATCCTCCGCTTCTTCTATCAGCATCTCGCTGTAGCCGAGTATGGCGTTCATGGGGGTGCGCAGTTCATGGCTCATGTTCGCCAGAAAGCCTGACTTGGCCTTGTTGGCGGCAACCGCCGCTTCCTTGGCCTCGGCCAGTTCTTCTGCGGTCCGATTGCGTTCTTCAAGGTCCAGCACCAGGCGCAGGGTGACCGCGAGACTCTCGCTCGCCTTGTCCAGCCACGTCTGCTGGTCTTCATCGAGTGGTTTCAGACCTCCCAGCTCCAGTACGGCGACCACGGTTTCGTCATGCAGCAGGGGGTAGATCAGCAGATTGCCGAGTGTGGCCGTGCCCAGACCCAGTGACAATTGTGCATACTCGGGCACATTGTCGACTTTAAGGGGAGTGGCGTCAGCAACGGCCTGGCCGAGCAGGCCATCTCCCGGTACAAAGTGATCAATGCCGCCTTGCTGCGGGTAACCATAAGCGGCTTCACGCTGGTAAGTAGTGCCATCACGTAACACGAACAGCGCGGCAAACTGCAGGTCGAGATGACGGGCGAGTTGGCCCACAATGACAATTGCGAGGCTGTCCATCTCCTGCTGGCCACGCAGTACATCGTAGAGTTCATTCAGTGCAATCTCGGTGCGCCGCTGTCGTTCGACGTTCTCGTTCAATGCCTGCAGTTTTGCTTCAGCCTGTTTGCGCTCGGTGACATCACGCACCGAGCTGGCAACCAGCATGCCATCTTCGGTTTCAATTGGACTGAGACTGATCTCGACGGGAAACTCCCTGCCTGCCCTGGAGAGGCCAAATAGTTCCCTTTCCGTGCCCATGGAACGGGTGCTCGGGTTACTGAAGAAGGCTTGTACCTGCCCGGGGTGCTTTTCATGGAAGCGTCGTGGTATCAGTTTTTCAATAGGCTGTCCTATGATCTCGTTGCGGGAATAACCGAACACTTCTTCTGTTTGTCGATTAATCATTATGATCTCACCCGTTGCATCGATAATGACCATCGCGTCCGGGGCAGACTCAAGCAGGGTGCGGAAACGCTGCTGACTCTCTTCGATACGGTGCACCATGGGCCTGGCCATGCGCAGTATCAGCAGACCACCAATGAAAACGATGAGGGCTGCAATACCCAGTGCAGTGGCGGCGGCCTTCATGAATGGCGCATTAACCTCGCGCATATCCAGTTTTGCAACCAGGCCCAGGTCCAGTTCGTTTATCGGCTGGAAGGCGGCCAGTACCTGTTCCCCGCGGTAATCCAGGCCGATCATCCAGCCGGGTTCGTTGTTCAGGGCGCGCCGCATGGGCGCGGCCCGGTCGGTGGTCAGTGGCACGACCTTGCGTGCGCCTTTCTCGGGGAAGCGGAACTCCGACAGGAACTCGATCTCTTCGCCGCGGCGCAGGCCGAGCACAAACTCGCCGGTTGTTCCAAATCCTCCAAGATGCGAGTAGGCCTCGGTGACCTGTTGTAAGGTAGCGGCCCCGGCGCCGCCGGTAACTTCATTCTGGCTGAACTGCCGGTCAAAACGTGCCACGGATTCTATTAGTGCGACTTGCCCCCGCACCATCGCCTGCAGTCCCTCGACCCGCTGCTCGAAGTTTGACCGGTACAGCATCCACAGCGTTAACCCCAGGACGATGACCGAGACGATGATCATCAGCGAGATGGCCATCAATAGAATGCTTCTCTGGTCTTTTGAGCTGGATTCGTAGAGCATCAGGTCGTCCTTGTGGTGGGTCTGTGTTAACTAATTTTTCATTACATACTGCGGACTGATGGGTGCGTCGCTACGCTCCTTCACCCATCCTACATAGACCTACTATTTTTTGTAGGATGGGTGAAGGAGCGTAGCGACGCACCCATCAGACGGCTAGCCGGCCGGGATTGTTACCAGCGGCAACCCTTCCTTGCCGCCGGTTTCAGTCAACGAAAACAGAATCATCAGAAACGCAAAGGTGCGTTTCGATCTGAAGTCGCCATCATCAACCCAGTACCAGTAATCCCGGTATTTCACCGCAGTAAAGGCATCAGCAGGTCGCTCCTTGCTGTAGTGGACATTCATGAGTTTTCTATTTTCTGCATCGCTTCCGGTTGCAGCCTGGGTAGGCACGGTACGTCCGTCTGCAATATGTTCAGGTGGCACATCAATCTTCGTTGCCAGTTGAATCATGATCTGCAGCATGGAGCGGGTCAGCAATGCAACTTCATCGTCACCACCAGGAATCAGACCGTAGTTAACCCGCACCTCGCGCGCTTCCGGGTTCAGGCCAAGCAAAGTGTTCAGTTCCTGCCTTGCCGCCAGGATCTCCGGGGCCAGCCCTTCCTTCTGAAAAAACAGCACCGTGGAATCTTGCAAATTCCCAGCCTTTTTAATGCGCATCCCGATAGCACCGGATAGCTGAATCTGTCGCATCAGGTCAATAACCCGATAGTAATCGACATCCCCGGTACGCTGGTTGGAACCCGCCAGTGCCTGGCTGCGCAGTCCGTTTACCGAATCAACCGTCAGCGGAAAAATCAGTTCCGCCGACCAGCCGGACTGCATCAGGAACAGCACCGCACCGGGCGGTATCGGCGTCATGAAACTCCTGTTGAACTGGCTGCCGGTAATCGGCACATAGGTAATGGTAGGCCGATCGATAAACTTGCCGTTACCGCCCAGTGACAGGGAATCCCGCTGTATCGCATCACTCGATGACAGCATACCGTTCAGACTGACTGAACTCTCAAGCGTGTAACCACTGACAATGGATGCCACCTCAACAAACAGGGGCATGTCTGCATAGCGAATCTTGACAATATTCAGCAGTGTCTGCTCTTTCCAGGAATCGGAAATCGCCGTGTTGTAGTCAAAGCGATCACGGGTAACCGATTTCGGCCCGATATTGCTACATCCCGTGATGGACAGCAGCAGTACCAGCAACAACGCTTTTGCAGCCATTATTCGAGGAAGTTTAAACAGTAACGGTGTTAGCTGTTATATATAGAACTAGAGTCCCTGCGCGCCCTTGAGCTTTGCCTCGCACTTGGCGCGATCTTCATCCGAACTGCTCTTGCCAATACATTTTTCGTAATCGTCCACGATTTCCATCTTGCGGTCATTCAACTCGACCTGGCTCTTGTTGGCATCAGCCTGGCTCCGGTGAGCACGCCTCTCGGCAGAAGAACAGGCTGCCACCAGACTGGTGGTAATGATTACAAAAAAAAGGGTTTTTAATACGGACATGTTAGTACTCCCGGGATGATTCGAAAAAACAGTGGCGCGATTATGCCAGAGCAGGCGTCCGCATGACAGCCTGAGAGTTGATTGCGGTACCATGCTGCCGTGGGTGTTGTGGGAGCGGCGTCTCGCCGCG
>DMKK01000079.1:0-176 GCA_003454335.1 Gammaproteobacteria bacterium
CATCAAGTGCCATCACCCAGTTGCGCAGATCAACAAAATTCACATGCATCAGATCGGCATCCGGGTGTGCGTCTTCCAGTTCTATCGCTATTTCCAGTACATCAGTCCATTTCAGAGTCATATTATTCTCCACATCCTAGTGATTTTCACTCACCATATTGATGGTGTACTTCGGT
>DMKK01000079.1:270-3758 GCA_003454335.1 Gammaproteobacteria bacterium
CCAGGCCTTGTCGAGCAGGTCATCCTCGTCTTCGTCGGATTCCGTCAGTGACTCGCCGCCTTCCCGGATATACACATGACAGGTAGTACAGGCACAGGACTTCTCGCAGGCATGTTCAATTTCAATACCATTTTGCAATGCCGCATCACAAATAGTCGTACCGGCCTCCGTCTGGATAACGGCTCCCTCCGGGCAGATTTCCTCGTGCGGCAAGAATATTATTTGTGGCATAGCTGCTGTCTCTCTTGAAAATCGTAGTTATCAGGAGCTGAACTCATCGACCTTGTGTCCGGCCATGGCATCACGAATACTGCCGTTCATGCGGCGCTCGACATAGGCACTGCTTGCCTTTTCAACCGCTTCAATGGCCTGTTTGATAGCCCGGTAATCACCGCCCTTGCGTTGTTCCGCAAGCCCGTCTGCCGCCGCATCGATGGCACCGCGCTCTTTTGCATCCAGCAAGCTGTCGCCATCCACGGCCAGTGCCGATTGCAAGGCCTCCAGCACCCGCTCGGCTTCTACCTGCTCTTCCCGCAGGCGACGGGCATCCCGGTCTTCGGCCGCATGATCCATGGAATCCCGCAGCATGGTTTCGATGTCCTTATCCCCCAGACCATACGAGGGTTTTACCTCGATACTGCTGGTAACGCCCTGCGTCTGTTCCTCTGCCGTGACATTCAGCAAGCCGTCGGCATCTACCTGGAAAGTGACCCTGATGCGGGCCGCACCCGCCACCATCGGGGGAATATCCCGCAGTTCGAACCGTGCCAGCGAACGGCAATCATCGACCAGCTCACGCTCGCCCTGTACCACGTGCAGCGACATGGCTGTCTGCCCGTCCTTGAAGGTAGTAAATTCCTGTGCCCGCGCCGTCGGAATGGTGGTATTGCGGTGTATGACCTTTTCTGTCAGACCACCCATGGTCTCAAGCCCCAGCGACAGCGGAATCACATCCAGCAGCAACATATCATCATCCGGCTTGTTACCGGCAAGGATATCTGCCTGGATAGCAGCACCAATGGCAACCACCTTGTCGGGATCAAGATCCACCATCGGCTCTGCGGCAAAGAATTCGGCAACCCGCTTACGCACCAGTGGCACGCGCGTGGAACCACCCACCATAACAACCGACTGCACTTCAGCGGCACGCATGCCGGCATCGCGTAACGCACGACGACAGGGCCCGAGGGTCTTTTCTACCAGCGGTGCAAGCAGCGTATTGAGGTCAGCGCGGGAGAGACTGCCTGCCCATGAGGAACCATCCTCACGATTAACGGTAATAGCCGTTGTGTCCTGCCCGGACAGTGCCTCCTTGGCAACCCGGGCCAGCTGCAACAGGTGCCGCCGTTGTCCATGACCGGCGGTTGCATCAATACCTGCCTGCTGCATCAGCCAGTCTGCGAGCAGGTGATCCATGTCATCGCCACCCAGGGCGGTATCACCGGCCGTGGATAACACTTCAAAGACGCCCTTGTTCAGGCGCAGGATGGAAATATCGAAGGTACCGCCACCCAGATCATAGATGGCAATCACACCTTCAGAACCTTTATCAAGACCGTAGGCAACAGCAGCAGCTGTCGGCTCATTCAGCAAACGCAGAACGTTCAGACCAGCAAGCCGGGCGGCATCTTTGGTCGCCTGACGCTGCGCATCATCGAAATAGGCCGGTACCGTGACGACCACGCCTTGCAACTCACCACCGAGGGCTTCCTCGGCACGTGTTCGCAGTTTTCGCAGGATCTCGGCTGACACCTCGACCGGACTGATATCCCCTGCCGCGGTATGCAACAGCGGCATACCACTGTTGCCCGGTACAAACTCATAGGGCAAGTAGTCACCGGCGTGTTTTACATCATCAACTCCGCGGCCCATCAGGCGTTTTACGGAGGCAATGGTATTCAACGGGTCTGTTTCGGCGTACGCCAGCGCCGCCAGACCAACAACCGGGCTGGCAGCGGCAGCGTAGTGCACCACGGATGGCAGCAGGTTGCGACCATCGCTGTCCGGTAAAGTCTCTGCCATACCACTGCGGACACTCGCTACCAGGGAATTGGTAGTGCCAAGATCAATACCCGCTGCCAGCCGATGCTGGTGCGGCGCGGTTGATTCACCAGGTTCTGCTATTTGTAAAAGTGCCATTGTGTATCCGTAACAGTCTGCATGCCCATCGTGGCGTGCTATCGACCTGATGGGTACGCTGCGCTTTACCCATCCTACGATTAGGATGGATTGTTTATTGACCTGTAGGATGAGTAAAGGAACAAAGTGACGTACCCATCAGGCGACAGCCCGTAATTCTAGCTGATCTCATCCTCAAGCGTTACTTCCAGCTCCATGGCCTCTTCCTGGAGCTTGTGGAAGAACTGCATCTTTGTCAGCGTCTCCGCAATACAACCACTACACTTGTCATCACCCGGGTCACTCGCTGCGAACTGCTTGTACAAGACCGCGTTCAGCCTGTCATTATCTGTGGCAATACGGTCCATGACTTTTCCGAGCGCGGCAAAGGCATCATCCGCCTCCCGCACCTCACCCAATGACTCGCGCAGCTCCATCTGTTCCATGAGGAATTCCACATCCTTGTTGGTATGCTGTCCGTCATTAAAACGGTAACCACCCAGCTCCAGCAGATAGCGCCCGCGCCGCAGCGGGTCTTTCAGGATTTTATAGCCTTCATTGATCTGTGTCGCCAGCTGCATGGAAATGCGCCGCTCCTGATCGCTGGCACTGGCAAAACGATCGGGATGCACAGTGCGCTGCAATTCACGGTAACGACTGTCGAGCTGCGCCATATCCACAGCAAATGCCGGCGGCAAGCCAAACAGTTCAAAGTGGGTTGTGGAAAGATCCGCAGCCATCGTAAAACACAAAAGAATCCGGTGAGGATGTCAGCAGTGCACTGACATCAGACGTTAAAACTTTCCCCGCAGCCACACGAGTCCTTGACATTCGGGTTATTGAACTGGAAGCCCTCGTTCAGGCCCTCCCGTGCGTAGTCAAGCTCTGTGCCATCGAGGTAAACCAGACTCTTGGGGTTAACCAGTATCTTGATGCCCTGGTCGTCGAACACGACGTCATCATCCTCAATGACATCGGCGTACTCCATGACATAGGCCATACCGGAACAACCCGTCGTCTTCACCCCCAGACGCAAACCAACACCCGTGCCCCGCTTTTCCATGAAGGTCCTTACACGTTCAGCCGCAGCTGCTGTCAATGTGATTGCCATAACCGTTTTCCCCGACAGACCCTAGTGCGCTGCCCACTGCACGGAATCAAGATCGATGCCTTCCTTGTACATATCCCACAGCGGGGAAAGTTCCCGCAGCTTGTTGACCTTTTCCCGCAGCAGACTGGCGACGTAATCGATCTCTTCCACTGTGGTAAAACGACCAATAGTAAAGCGTATGGAGCTATGGGCAAGTTCATCATTTCGCCCGATAGCCCGTAACACATAAGATGGCTCCAGGCTGGAACTGGTACAGGCA
>DMKK01000162.1 GCA_003454335.1 Gammaproteobacteria bacterium
ATGGAAAGCATGAACCAGAATATGCATACCATGAATCTGAATATTGATGCCATGCGTTACGATATGGGTGACATGAGCCATAGCATGAGACCAATGGGGCGCATGAACAACTTTATGCCGTGGTAAGCCGGCGCTGTCAGCGCCACGCATTACTACGACGGATATCAATCCGCCCTGATACCCTGGGCATCTACGCCAGATATTGAGGAAGCCTACGGGTGTATTTCCACGCGCAAGCCTTCAGGAAATACAACGTTTATAATAAGATTCATCACTCTGCAGGTAGCAGTCATTAAGGTGGCTGGCGGCCAGGTAAGGTAGTCCATGCAGCCGGGTATTCAGGCGGTTGTGGATGGCCTGGCCGGCGGGGTAGTTCGGGAGGCTGTCACAGCCGTATGATCTGCTGAGTAGGCTATACTTGGTGTGTTTTCAGGAAAAAACCAGAACAACTTCAAGAGGAGAACAGTTATGTCATTAAAACCAGCATTTTTCAGCGCCCTTGCTGCAATAATATTGCTTCCGGTTGTCCAGGCCGGGGAACCCCCGGCAGCGGCTGCCCCCGCTGCTGAGCCACCGAACCCGACGGAAGAACGTATCCGTACCTATCGCGAACAATTTGATCAGCGTGCCAAAGATGCCGAGCTGTTACATCAACAGCATCAGGCGGAGATGGAAGCACAGCGCAAGCAGCATCAGGCTGAGATGGAGGCAGTGCGGAAGGAGCACCAGACCGCAGTGGAGGAACAGCGTGATACAGGCCGGGTTGAAATGGAAGAGCAGCGCGAGGCAGACCGGGCGGAGATGGAAAAACAGCGCGAGGCAGGCCGTGTACAGATGGAAAGTATGCGTGCACAGCGCCCCGTGCAGGGACAGCGTCCCATGACGGCGCGTCAACTGGATATGCTGAAGTATCGTGACCAGCAGCGGGCCTTTTATGAAAAACAGCAGCAGGAGCGTGAGGCGCAGTCAGCCATGTGGCGCGAGGCACAGCAGCAGCAAATGAAGGCGCGTATGGATGCTTACCTGAAACAACGTGAGGAACGCCTGCTATCGACGGTCAAGCAGCAGGAGACAATGCGTAACCGTGCCGAAGACAGGCACAATTACCTGGTGGAAAACCAGGACGATATTCTGGAGAAAATGCTGGATGAGCAGGTTGATATTGCGAGCCGCCACGAAGAATTGCGCAAACAGGCGGAAGAACGTCGCAAGAAAATGGCGGCCATGCGTGCCACCGTGATGGATATGCCCCCTGAAGAACGCCGGGCATACATGGAAGAGCACCGGGCGGAATTGTTTGGCGAGCGGCCCGCATCGCAACGACCAGAACGGCCCGCACCGCCAGCCTGGGTGCAGAACCCCATGCGTCCCCCTGTTCCCCCGGCAGTTCCCGGGCGTTAATGCTCAGGCTGGCGGCATGAAGTCCGCCAGCCTGAACGGCAGTCGGGTGCTTTTAGCCCGTATCTCTCTCTGCGGTGAGAAGTGCGGGCTATGCCCGCTTCTTTTGTTCCTGCTCGGCTTCGCGTGCTGTTAACCTGGCAAGCATGGAAAGTTCCTCACTCAGTAATCCAAGAATGTCATCAAGTGCGAGAATGCCGATCAACTCACACTTGTCATTGATAACCGGAACACGACGAACTCCACGGGCACGCATGCGTTGCGCAGTTTCAAGGATGCTGTCACTTTCACATATTTTCAGCAGGGCGTAACACATAATGTCGCCGACGGTCACTTCGTTGACCCCGATATTTTCTGCAATAACTTCCATTACGATGTCACGGTCAGTCAGGATGCCAACAGGTTCTGTCGCACCGGCTTTCTCTTCCGTCACAATCAGGCAGCCTACGTGGTGTTCCCGCATCAGGCGGGCAGCGTCCCGGATGGTGGTGTCCCGGTGAGTGGTGATTACGTTACGGTTACAGAGTTTTCCTGCGTTCATTTTCGATTCTCCCCCCTTCCTTAATGCAATATGCTTATGGCGGAAGTATAGATAAGTGAGTCATCGATGTGTTGATCTGTATCAATGCTCCCTGATTGAGTGACGGCAGCCGATATCACCGCTAACAAATCATCATGTTCACAAGTCAGGCCGAATGTTGTATATATTGGCTGGCTGGCCGATAACTGGGAGAGAATCAGTGGCAATGTCTGTTCCGGTTCTTGTTTGTGTGTCCACATTTCCACCAGGCTCCTAAATGTACTGGCTGTCATTCAAAAAGAAAACGGAAAAACCGGTTACTGGTCTGATATTACCGGGTGGTGGGGCACGTAATGCCTACCAGGCAGGCGTATTGAAGGCAATTGGCGATATGCTGCCGGAAGATGCCGAAAATCCCTTCCCGGTGATTTGCGGGACTTCCTCAGGTGCTCTCAATGCAGTTCTGCTGTCCAGCAGTGCCAGCCGCTTTCAGGAAGGGGTAGACCGGCTCTACGGCATCTGGGCAAATTTTCATGTCGGTAAGGTGTTTAAGACGGATTCATGGACGGCCATAAAAAGTGGTTACCGCTGGGCGGCGACATTTCTTCTGGGTGGGTTGGGCAAGGGACAGCCGCGCTCGATACTGGATAATTCACCGCTACGCGGCCTGCTGGAAAGTCACATCCGCTTCGCGCGCATCCAGCAGGCAATTGATTCCGGTGACCTGGATGCCGTCTCCATTACGGCTTCGGGATACACCAGTGGCATGTCGGTCACGTATTTCCAGGGCAAGGAGGAGTTGAAGCCGTGGAAACGCACGCGTCGGGTAGGTCAGCGAACCGAGCTGACACTGAATCACTTGATGGCCTCGTCTGCCATTCCGGTATTGTTCCCCGCCGTAAAGTTACGCAACGAGTATTTTGGTGATGGTTCCATGCGCCAGACTGCGCCGCTTAGTTCGGCATTGCACCTGGGTGCAAATCGCCTGCTGATTATTGGTGTCAGAAATCCACGGCCGGATACGCCGTCCGCAGACGAAAGGAAGATCCCTTATCCCAGCTTCGGGCAAATCTCGGGCTATATTTTCGACACTTTATTTATGGACAGCCTGGATGCGGATATCGAGCGTATGCGGCGCATTAACCACACTATTACGGAAACAAAAGACAAACGTGTCGAGTACCAGGATACGTCGTTACGACAGATTGACTACCTGGTGATTTCTCCAAGCCGTGATATTCGTGACATCGTGGCACGCTATGTTGGTAATTTTCCGCGTTCAGTACGCGTGTTGCTCAAGGGTATTGGTGCTATGACGCGTGAAGGTCGCCCGTTAATGAGTTACCTGATGTTTGATGCCCCCTATTGCAAGGAGTTGATGGAGCTTGGCTACGAGGACGGTATGGCTGCCAGGGAGCAGGTGCTGCACCTGCTTGGCTATGATGAGTTGATCGAGCAGGAAAAGGCAGAATCAGAGCAGGCTTGATGCTATCCAGGTCGTGCAGGTTCCCTACAGACTGATGGGTGCGTCGCTGCGCTCCTTCACCCATCCTACAAAAAACCGTAGATCTTATGTAGGATGGGTGAAGCGCAGCGCACCCATCAGACAGATTAACCAATACTCCTTGCCCGCAGCGTGTCCCGTGCTTCTATTCACATCGACTGGTGAGAAGTTCGGGCTAGCGGTGCATCCGGTCCTGGCGGCGCCAGCGATCCACAATGTCATCAATATCCAGGTCGGATGGCCCGGTTACCCAGTGGCGAAAGAAGTCGACGCTCGAGCTGTTGGGCGGCGGATCAGGCTGGAACAGCTGCACACGTGTCGGCAATGGTACGGCAAGGCCCATAATCATGGCCTCGCCCTGACTCAGGGATGACAGGATATCAATGAAATCGCGCTCTGCCTCCGGTACCAGATCGCGGACATAGTCCTGATCGTCGGGGTTGGTCAGACGCAGGCAGATAAATGTACTGCACTGTGCCAGCACGGTTTCGGATAATTCGTGTGGCCGCTGTGTAACCACTGCAATCCCGACACCGTATTTACGTCCTTCCTTGGCGATACGCTGCATGGAGCGGCGCGTGCCCTCATATTGCATGTCACCTTCCCGCGGGATATAGGCGTGGGCCTCCTCGCAGACCAGCAGCAGCGGGAACTCCTTGAATCTCGGGTTCCAGTAATTGAACTCAAATGCAAGTCGCCCGACCTGGGCGGTTACTACCGGGCGGACATCAAAGGGCACGCTACTCAGGTCAATAATGGTTATCTGGGCCTTGGGGTCACCCAGGCCAACAAAGTCACGCAACAAACCGGACAGTGTGTCCGAGGAGGTGCGGTGCTTCGGATTTAGCAGGAAGTCGTAGCGAGTGTCGTTCATGCGACTTTGCAGGCGCATCATGAACTGGTCGAACATACCTGCAAGTGCACCCTTGTCCTTGCCGAAATTTGAAGTCTGTTTGTTTGCTTCTTCAAAATAGCTGTACAACTCATGCAGTGAGAAGTAGACCGGTGAGTCAATGGATATGTGGCCAATACCGAGATCCTTGTTGGCCTTGTTACGCAAGTCCTGCACGCTGTCACGCAGGAAGGCGATCTGGGTGGAAGCCGAGGCATCAGTGCGGTCAACCAGCAGGTCGACCAGTTCCGCGAAGGTCATCAGCCAGTAGGGGATTTCCAGGTCGCGGGCATCGATATAACGGGTGACATCCTGGTCGAATGCATGTTGCCGGTTGCCATCTTTATCCTCCCAGCTGTATTCACCATGCAGATCAAGCAGGACGATGTGTGCCCTGGGCATGGCCTTGACTGCACGTTGTAACAGATTGGTAACGGTCCATGATTTACCGGCGCCGGACTGTCCAAGAATAGCGAAGTGCCTGCCAAACAGGGCAGCCGGATCCATGCAGACATCGATGCTGTTATCCGCTGAAGCAACGCCAACGGCGTAGCCCTGTGCGCGGAATTTAACAAAGACGGCTTCGATTTCTTCCTTGCAGACTGAATGTACTTCAGCGCCCGTGACCGGGTAATTTTTGATGCCGTTGGTGAATACACCGCGCGGTGAGACCTCGCCAAGCGGGATCATGTTGAAGGATTTACTGGTTCCGGAACCACTGGTCGAGGGTATTTCGGCAATTGACCTGACGACGGCAAGTAGCTTGATATCACCCTGGGTGATGGCGACATAGGAGCCGGGTTGTCCGCTCAAGTCATTATCATCTTTGGAAATACGGGGCAGACGGCCTTCGCCAGATGTAGTCAGTGTGGCAGAAAGTGCGCCTGCTTCCACCTTGGTGAGATGACCTATCAACGTTTTCGTATATGGTGACATTGCCTGTTATCCTTTTGGCCTGTCCCTGCACTTGCCTGTGCACAGAGAGCCGGTGAATTTGAACATAAACCTGCCTGCATCGTCCGGTGACATGTCGCCTGGATTCTGCGGGGGCAGCGCTAACACTCTAACGGCAGTTATTTCTGTATGTTGAGTTGCCTGGAGCAGGAAATCCCGGCCGGGAGGCCGAATTCTGCGAGTCGATATTTTGTTGAGCGGTTGCAGGTTTTTGCGGTAGCTGTTATCCGGTAAAGCAGCAAACGGGTGGTGATGAGAAGTGGCTGACTGCCGGGTTACTATTTAATGGCCACGGAATCCACGGAAGAACACGAAAAGAATGCTATCAGGGTATTTATGTTTCCGTGGATTCCGTGGCCATGAGTTCTGTTTTTATCAGGCTCCTAGTAGCGTGACGGGTTGCTCTGGCGATACATCTGTCTGAACATTTTCCGGTAGTACACCACGGCGCTGTTTCCGGCGGCCTTCACATCAAATATCTTCCAGCCGTCCTTGCCTTTGTAGAAGCGGAAATCCAGCTTGGTGGGAATGCCGTTTGGTTGCATGATCCAGGCGCTGACACTGACATCATTACCGCCCTGCCCACGCGGGGTGAAATAACGGATAGGCTGGTTAGTGTAGGTCGTCAGTTTCTGCACCAGTGTCGTCATAAATGCCTTGGTCAGCTGGTTCTGCATGCTGGCACGCTGCTCGGGTGACATGTTGCGCCATGCCGGTCCTGCTGCCCAGCGCGTCATGTAGGCAAAATCGAAATATGGTGCCACTTCCGCTTCCAGAAATGTCCTTGCCTGCGCCGGGTTCTGTGCGCCGCCGTTCTGGATAAATGTGGTCAGTTTGGTGATGCCGGACTTGACGATGGCGGCGGGGGCGGAGGTGTCCAGTTGTGGTGCCCTGCCCTGGTAGTAGGGGGAGTAGGCTGCAGCCGGTGTGGTGTATGCGATTGCGGAAACGAGTACGAGTAAAACAGCCAGTAGATTTGCTTTCATTGAGGCCTCTGTGTATGTGCTGGGTGTTAGCAAGAAAAACAGGCCGGCGTTTGCCGGCCTGCTGTTCCCATCTTATACAACAGACAGCCGCCTGTTACCAGCGCATGCGCGTGAAACGCATGCGCTGGTTCGGGGCAGGTGTTACTGGCTTGCCGCAGGCGCAGCAGGCGCAGCAGGCGC
>DMKK01000002.1:0-709 GCA_003454335.1 Gammaproteobacteria bacterium
GTGCCGACTTTCGGGTTTGGCATCAGGCCGCGCGGACCCAGGATCTGGCCAAGTGCGCCAACCACGCGCATGGCATCCGGAGATGCAATAACCACATCAAAATCCATATTGCCTTTCTTTACTTCTGCCGCCAGATCATCCATGCCGACAATGTCCGCACCTGCTTCCCTGGCCGCATCGGCATTCGCACCCTGGGTAAAAACGGCAACCCGTACCGTTTTGCCGGTGCCGTTGGGTAATACCGTCGCACCACGCACAGCCTGGTCAGACTTGCGCGCATCGACACCAAGATTGACACTGACGTCAACTGATTCCTTGAACTTCACAGTGGACAGTTCCTTCAACAGTCCCAGCGCCTCTTCAAGCGGATATTGCTTGCCAGGCGTGACCTTTTCCACAGTCGCTTTGGCTCGTTTTGTCATTTTAGCCATGCCCGTCAACCCTCCACATCAAGGCCCATACTGCGGGCAGTACCGGCGATAATTTTCACAGCGGCGTCCATATCAGCCGCATTCAGATCGACCATCTTGGTGGTCGCGATTTCTTCCAGCTGGGCACGGGTTACCTTGCCAACCTTGTCGGTATTCGGAGTACCGGAACCCTTGGGAATACCGGCTGCTTTTCTCAGTAGCACAGCGGCCGGCGGGGTCTTGGTAACAAAGGTAAAGCTGCGGTCATTGTAGACCGTGATCACAACCGGGATCGGCAA
>DMKK01000002.1:818-2855 GCA_003454335.1 Gammaproteobacteria bacterium
TGCTGACCCAGTGCCGGGCCAACAGGCGGACTCGGATTGGCCTCACCTGCAGGAACCTGCAGCTTGATATAAGCCTCTATTTTCTTAGCCATTCTCTACTCCCGTGGGTGCAAACGCCTCGCGGCTCCCCTGTTTTTCACGGTATGGGTAAAACCCATCCCATATAAAATCTACCTGTAGGAGCCTGCTTGCAGGCGAACATTGGTCGAGACCATTCGCCTGCAAGCAGGCTCCTACACCTAATTATAACTACGCCTTCTCTACCTGGCCGAACTCCAGTTCGACCGGTGTTGAGCGGCCAAAGATCAGCACGGATACCCGCAACCGGCTCTTCTCGTAATTTACTTCTTCAACCACACCATTGAAGTCGTTGAATGGACCATCGGTCACGCGTACCACTTCCCCGACCTCGAACAGCACCTTGGGCCGTGGCTTGTCCACACCTTCCTGCACACGTTGCAGGATTGCGTCAGCTTCACGCTCGGTAATCGGCGCCGGCCGGTCACTGGTACCGCCGATAAAACCCAGCACCTTGGGTGCATCTTTCACCAGGTGCCAGGTGTCCTCATTCATATCCATCTGCACCAGCACATAACCTGGAAAGAACTTGCGTTCACTGCGACGCTTGGCGCCCTCGCGCATTTCAACAACTTCCTCGGTCGGCACCAGTATCTCGCCGAACGCATCACCCATTTCTGCCCGGGTAATACGCTCTTCCAGCGCACGTTTGACCTGGTTCTCAAAACCCGAATACGCGTGTACCACATACCATTGCAATGACATTATCAGCTACCCTTGCCCCGTCAGCATTTGAATTGCCCACAACAACAACATATCCAGCAACCACAGGAAGATACCGACCAGAATCACCATCACCATGACAGCCAGCGTCGTTTGCGTCGTTTCAGCCCGTGTCGGCCAGACGACCTTGCGAACTTCTGTCTTCACGCCACCGATAAAACCAATAATGTTCTTGCCAGCGCTGGACTGCGCCGCTATAAAAATCGAAATACCGGCAACCGCCAGCAACCCAAGTACCCGCAACACCAGCAACTGGTCATCAAACCAGTAAAAAGCGACGACACCGGCCACCAGCAACAGCAGGGCCGCGCCAAGCTTCAGGGTGTCGAACTGGTTACTTTCTGCTTCAACTTTTGCGTTCATTTATGCCTGCTTTCCCGTGCCATTAATAATTGGCAGGCCAGGAGGGAATCGAACCCCCAACCTACGGTTTTGGAGACCGTCGCTCTGCCAATTGAGCTACTGGCCTAATTAACGTTTACTCATCATCTATATATCCAACCGTAGGAGCCAGCTTGCCGGCGAACAATTTACCTGTAAGCCATTCGCCGGCAAGCCGGCTCCTACGCTTAACTTTATTCAATAACCTTCGAGACCACGCCGGCACCCACCGTGCGGCCACCTTCACGAATCGCAAAACGCAACCCGTCTTCCATCGCAATCGGCGCTATCAGCGATACCGTCATCTTGATGTTATCTCCAGGCATCACCATCTCGACACCTTCCGGCAAATCACACGCTCCCGTCACGTCCGTCGTCCGAAAATAAAACTGCGGACGATAGTTGCTGAAAAACGGCGTATGACGGCCACCTTCATCCTTGCTCAGGATGTACACCTCACACTCAAACTTCGTGTGCGGCGTAATACTGCCCGGCTTCGCCAGCACCTGCCCACGCTCAACCTCTTCGCGCTTGGTACCACGCAACAAAATACCCACGTTGTCACCGGCACGACCTTCGTCCAGCAACTTGCGGAACATCTCAACACCCGTACACGTCGTCGTTTGCGTGTCCTTGACGCCGACAATCTCGATCTCTTCGCCGACCTTGATAATGCCGCGCTCGATACGACCCGTCACCACCGTGCCACGTCCGGAAATCGAGAACACGTCCTCTACCGGCATCAGGTAATCACCGTCAATCGCACGCTCCGGCTCCGGTATGTACTTGTCCATCTCTTCAACCAGCTTGATGATCGACGGCACACCAATGTCACTGGTGTCGCCTTCCAGCGCC
>DMKK01000196.1 GCA_003454335.1 Gammaproteobacteria bacterium
CATACTCCCTTGTATCTTTAATCCATGAAAGTAGCTGAACCCACAGTAGACCGGTTTCCCAATCCGGTCGTCACCTATGTTGCGGCCATTCGTCCGCCCTTCATCCTGGCTACTGTCATGCCCATACTCCTGGGGCTGGCATTCAGTGTTTACCAGAATCACAGCTTGCACTGGTTCACTGCCGCATTGACCTTGCTCGCCGGCATGCTGTTGCATGCGGGCGTGAACGTGCTGAACGATTATTACGATGCCCTCAATGGCACAGACGACCTGAACATGGAACGGATATTCCCGTTCACCGGTGGCAGCCGCTTCATTCAAAATGGCGTATTCACGAGGCAGCAGACCCTGGTCTATGGCCTGGGCCTGATGCTGGCGACCATTTTTATCGGACTGTATCTGATTAGTTATGCCGGTATGACACTGCTCTGGCTGGGTCTCTTCGGTGTGCTGCTGGGCTGGGGTTATTCTGCCCCGCCGTTGTCACTGAACAGTCGTGGGTTGGGAGAAGTATCCGTACTGACCGGTTTCTGGCTGTTGCCGCTTGGCACCGCGCTGGTGCAGACCGGTGAACTGTCCCTGACACTGCTGGCGGTTTCTTTGCCGGTCGGGTTGCTGACTGCCAACCTGCTTTATATCAACCAGTTTCCTGACCGCAAGGCTGATATCCAGGCGCATAAGTTGCATTGGGTCGCACGTTTGCCAGTGCAGACGGCGCGCTGGGGTTATGTCCTGATCGCGCTGCTGGCCTGGTTGTTGCTGCTGCTGCTTGTCGTGGTCGGGATGTTGCCGCTGTTGGCACTGCTTGCTGCCTTGCCGGCCGTCCTGAGTTTCAGGGCGGCCCGGATTCTGCTGCACAATGCTACCCGGCCTTCGAGGCTGGCGCCGGCGATTCGATTGTCGATACAGGCCGTGATCGCGCATGCCGCCTTGCTGTCGCTGGTGCTGGTGGCGAGTGCGTTTATCGGTTGATCATGATGCAGATCAATACAAAGTGAAGCTGAAAGGGGTAGCCTGACTGGTTTATCCAGTTACAAATCCAGCAGAGAGGCCCTGTTTCGTGAAGAAAAATGAACCCGTCAGTCATATCATGTCCAACAACATCATTGCCGTGCAGGAGGGCCAGCCTCTGAGCGAAGTCCGGCACAAGATGGTGGATGGCAATATTCATCACATCCCGGTTCTCTCCGGGAAGACGCTGGTTGGCATGGTGAGCTTTGCGGACATGATGAAGTTGAATGTGGTGATTAATGGTGCGGATGACCGCACCATCGATGCCATGATCGATCAGCAGTTTAATATTGGCGATATCATGAGTACGGGACTTGCCACGCTTGATACCACGGACCCTATCCGCCAGGCAGCAGAGCTGCTCTCCGAGAACAACTTCCACGCGGTTCCCGTCACCAATGGCAACAGTGAATTGCAGGGGATAGTGACCAGCAGTGACCTGATCCGCTATCTAAGTAATCAGTACTGATTGCACTTAAGGGCAATACAAGCACAGGGATCAGTCAATTAGTATTACATATACATTGATATCGTACCAAGTGTGGGTGTGTGAATAAAAGCTTCGGGGAGGTAGCCCGATCATTCACTGAGCATTGAAGCTGATATTTGTGCTCATAATAATAAGAGCCAGAAATGAAAGAAAAAAGACAGTCACAACGCCGGCACTCGGAAATGACTGCAATCTTTCCACTGCGGATTGTGGGCAGCCGTGTTGCATTTGAAAGACGCTATCTTCCCGACCGGCGTCTAAATGCTATATCGGTAAAAGAAGTCGATTGTATGGACTATGTATTCGAGATCATCAAACGGGATAAATAAATTCTTGCCGGATTATTGCAACTGAATACCGGGGGAGCGGCATGGATGCCGGCAAATTCCGGTACGCGGATTACCGCTTCAACTGTTTGCCTGACTGTGTTTTTGATGCAGCCGATAACAGGGTGTCCTCGTTGCAGGCAGTTGTGATTGCAGCAAGAATTCCTGCTGCATCCAGGCCGCACTCTGCCAGCTGTTGTTCATGGTTACCGTGGTCAATAAAGGCGTCCGGGATAGCCAGGTTGATAATGCGGTTGTCGACAGCCTGCTGCAGCAGCACTTCGTTAACCGCCGAGCCGGCGCCACCCTGCAATACATGTTCCTCGACCGTGACGATGACGCTGTGTTCACTGGCCATGGCGATGATCATGTCTGTATCCAGCGGTTTTACGAAGCGCATGTTGACAACGGTCGCATCAATTTTATCGGCGGCCTCCAGTGCGGGAGCAAGGCGGCTGCCGAAGGCGAGGATGGCCACCTGTCTGCCATGGCGACATATTTCAGCCTTGCCGATGGGTAATGAGTCCAGTTCAGCTGCCACTTTCACACCGGGTCCGGTGCCGCGGGGGTAACGGACAGCGGCCGGTCCTGCGTATTGATAGGCCGTGGTCAGCATCTGGCGGCATTCGTTTTCATCCGCCGGTGCCATGACGATCATGTTGGGGATGCAGCGCAGGAAACTCAGATCAAATGTGCCCGCATGGGTTGCCCCGTCTGCACCCACCAGGCCGGCGCGGTCGATGGCAAATGTTACATCCAGGTTTTGCAGTGCGATATCGTGTATCAACTGGTCATAGGCACGTTGCAGGAAGGTAGAGTAAATCGCGATTACCGGTTTCATGCCTTCGCAGGCCATGCCTGCTGCAAAGGTCAGTGCATGCTGTTCGGCAATACCAACATCAAAATAACGTTGCGGGAATTTTTCCGCGAAACCGGTCAACCCGGAGCCTTCACACATGGCAGGGGTAATGCCCGCGAGTTTTTCGTCAACCGCTGCCACATCACACAGCCAGTCACCGAATATCTGTGTATAGGTTTTTGTGCACGTGGATTTGTTCTGCAGCCCGGTCGCGCGGTTAAAGGGGGTGACGCCGTGGTAGTTACAGGGGTCTTGCTCTGCCGGTTGATAACCCCTGCCCTTTTGCGTAACGATGTGCAGGAACTGGCGTCCTTTCAGCTTGTGCAGGTTACGCAGGGTTGTCAGCAACACCGGGATATCATGGCCGTCAATCGGGCCGATATAGTTAAATCCAAGTTCCTCGAACAAGGTGCCTGGCAGCAACATGCCTTTCATGTGCTCTTCCCAGCGTTTCGCATATCTGCTCAGGCCGGGTGACTTGTGAAGCATGCTCTTGCCACGTTTACGCACGCCGGTATAGAAGCGTCCGGAGAGGATGCGTGCCAGGTAATTATGCATGGCCCCCCGGTTGTTCGAGATCGACATCTTGTTGTCATTCAGTATGACCAGCAGGTCGCTGTCGGTATCGCCGGCATTATTCAATGCCTCGTAGGCCATGCCTGCCGTCATGGCGCCATCACCGATGACGGCCACTGATTTGCGGTCCTTGCCTTCCATGGCGGCAGCGACCGACATACCCAGAGCCGCACTGATAGAGGTGCTGGAATGGCCGGCGCCGAAACTGTCGTATTCACTCTCAGTGCGGCTGAGAAAGCCACTCAGTCCATCCTGGCGACGCAGGCTGTGCATTGCATCCCGGCGCCCGGTGAGGATTTTATGCGGGTAGGCCTGGTGCCCGATATCCCAGACCAGCCGGTCTTCGGGGGTATTGAAAACCCGGTGTAGCGCGATGGTCAGTTCCACGGTGCCAAGACCTGCCGACAGGTGGCCGCCGGTGCTGGAAACCGACTCAATCAGGAACTCACGCAGTTCGCCGGCGAGCTGTATAAGTTCGGCATCATCCAGGCTGCGCAGGTCAGCGGGGGAGTCAATACGGTTTAGCAGGGGGTAGGTCGTGTCGGACATATATAAGTGAAAGCTTACCAGAATCTGTCTGCCGACGTGCCCGTTATCGTTTGTTCCCGGGGCTGTTATGATTTTTTTCCCAAAAAAACCTCCTGATTGTTATGGGATTCAATCAAGGATGGCGCTTACCTGCTTGCGAAAGGCCGGCAGCACCTGCGCTTCAAACCAGGGGTTATTCCGGAACCAGCGGATATTGCGTGGTGACGGGTGGGGTAGCGGGAAATATGCCGGCAGGCAGGCTTGCCAGTCCTGCACCGTAGTGGCCAGGGTGCGGTGCCGGGGGTCGAGATAGTATCGCTGTGCATATTGCCCGATCAGAACGGTGAGTTGCAGCGCGGGTAATTCAGCCAGCAAGCGGGCGTGCCACTGGGGTGCACACTCCGGGCGTGGCGGCAAATCACCGGATTTTCCTTTGCCAGGGTAGCAGAGCCCCATTGGAATTATGGCAATCTGTCGCTCGTCATAGAAGCGCTCGCGGTCGATCTGCATCCAGTCACGGAGCCGCTCACCACTGGGATCATTCCACGGGATACCTGTCTGGTGAACCCGGGTACCCGGTGCCTGGCCAATGACAAGAATGCGTGCAGTGTTGCTGGCACGCAGTACCGGGTTGGGGCCGAGTGGCAACTGTGCCTCGCAGATCCGGCAGGCACGGACTTCACGTAGCAGTTTATTGAGTGTCCGGGTAGTCAATATGTTTTTGGCTATTTACCACATCCTGCGGATTGATGGGTGCGTCGCTGCGCTCCTTCACCCATCCTACGAAGACCTACGGTTTTTTGTAGGATGGGTGAAGGAGCGCAGCGACGCACCCATCAGCCCGTAGGATATGATGAATAGTTACAAAA
>DMKK01000139.1:0-325 GCA_003454335.1 Gammaproteobacteria bacterium
CGCGTCAAGTCCAGATTCAAAAGAGTGCGTTTGAACTGAATTGATATAGATGCCGCGTGTTGCCTGCCGGCTTTTCCATGGCTGACATTATCCCGTTCAGGAAGCCGAAGGCTGCCGAGAAGGCGCAGGGCAAGACCCTGTGTAAACGGGGCTTTCACAAGTGGGTTGTTGCAAAGGATAAACGCTTCGATACGCAGCAGGGAAGACTGGTGACGAGCTATCGCTGTGAACGGTGTGGTGTTGTGAAAGCCACAGCACATTAAACTGAATGGTACTTATTTAAGAGGTCTTGTCAGTAAAGACCTGAAATTAGCCACGGAAGCAC
>DMKK01000139.1:374-495 GCA_003454335.1 Gammaproteobacteria bacterium
TTCCGTGTGCTTCCGTGGCAAGATGTTTAAGTAAGTGCGAGAGGCATTAAGCTGAAGTAGTTTTCATCCATAGAGGTTTTGATATGAAGCAGTTGATGACATTTTTCGCCTTCGGCATGGC
>DMKK01000139.1:635-1081 GCA_003454335.1 Gammaproteobacteria bacterium
AACCTGTCTGCACCGGGGATCGCGAATACCTACAGTGTTCGCAATGGCTGGAACGTGGGCCGCACCAGCCTCAAGGTCAGAAATCCGGCCAATGCGCCGGATGCATGGGAACGCTCTGTGCTCGAGTCCTTTGAAAAACGCAAGGATGCAGGCGAGGACCCGGTAAAGATGGAGTACTACGAGGTCGTACGCCAGGAGGGTGTCAAGGAGTTGCGCTATATGAAGGCGATTCCTACCGCCAAACTGTGTCTGGCCTGCCATGGCGAAAACATCGATTCAATAACCAGGACGCGCCTGGAAAAACTGTACCCTGATGACCAGGCAATGGGCTACAAGGCTGGCGATATACGGGGTGCATTCAGCATCAGCCAGCCGCTGGATGCCGCGAGTAACTGATCCGGACTCAATCATTGCAAAAAACCTTACTGTAGGAGCGCCGTCCCCGG
>DMKK01000139.1:1098-3463 GCA_003454335.1 Gammaproteobacteria bacterium
TCCTGCTCACGCCCCTCACCTGCATCCATGTAGGCGACGCCGCTCCTACAGGTTAAGCGTATTTGTTTAAGGGTCAGTTAACCTGCATACTCTGCCTTTTCTATGCCGCGGTTACTGATTGACGGTCGGCCCCCAGTGGCTTGAACATGACGAGCAGCAGGGGTAGCAGGGTCAGATCGGCAAGCAGGGCAACCATCATGGAGAACCCGGTTAATAACCCAAAGTAGATGGTGGGCACGAAACTGGAGAACGCCAGGATGGTGAAGCCCAGCATGATAGTGATGGTGGTGTAGTACATGGCGCGGCCGATGCTGTCATGGCAGCGTTCCACGGTGGCCCAGTAGTCGGCATCTTTCCTGAACTCACGGGTGAACCGGTGCACGTAGTGAATGGTATTGTCCACGGCGATACCGATAACGATCGCCGCAATGGTGATGGTCATGATGTCCAGGGAAATGCCCAGCCAGCCCATTAGTCCCAGCACTTGCACCGCCGCAACCAAGTTGGGGATGATCGCAATGGCCGCCATTTTCAGACTGTGGAACGAAACGATGAACATCAGCATGATGGCCAGAAACACGACCCCGAGGGTAAGTATCTGGGAGTGAAACAGGCTCTGTAGCATATTGTTGTAGAGTACCAGCATGCCGGAGACGTGCACCTGTGTTTCTTCAAGGCCCATTTCGTCTGTCAGGTAGCGGCGGATTTTCCGGATCAGCTCCTCGCGTTGCAGGGACGGATCGGATTCGAATACCCGTATGCTGAAGCGCAACTGGTTGCCATCTTCACTCATGTAGGGTGTAAAGAGTGCCTTCCTGGTGACCTCCGGGAGTTTCTTGTAGAGAATGGCCAGGAAGAAATCATCAACCGGCTTGCCCTTGTTGAAGGTCTCGAGTATCCGGGTGGCTGTGATAATGGACAGGACCTTGCCGGTCTCCGGCAGACTATCGAGGTAGTCGTGAATGGCGGCCACTTCACCCAGGTGGTATGAATTGAACCAGTAACTGGTGCCCGTGATACCGGCGTCATCTTCTTCCGGTGAAAAAATGTCATCCATAAACGGGTCATCAGGGAATTCCTCATCATCGGGATAAGGTTCCGTCTCCGCTTCTGCCGGGGCATCGATGATGACATCCAGTGGTGTTGTGCCGCCAAGTGTGCGGTCAATCAGTTCCATGCCCCGGTAAATTTCGGTCGACTCCTTGAAGTAATCGATGAAGCGGTTCTCGACACTGAGCATGTTAATACCCATGATGCTTAATACCACGACAATGGCGAACGCAACAGGGATGGCTTTACTGTAACGTCTGATCAGGCGTGCAAAGAAATGTGTAATGGCGGCCGTTATGTCGCGCCTTGCAGCAGGTTTCCCGGGCTGCAGAAACATGAGGGTGGCCGGGAACAGGGTAAACGCGAGTATGAATGCCAGGGCAATACCGATGGTCATCATCCAGCCGAAATCGATAACAGGACGAATGCCGCTGAACAGCAGGGAAGCAAAGGCCACCATGGTGGTGATGGCCGTGTAGAAACATGACAGTGCCTTGCTCCGGATCGTTTCATGAACCAGGTCATACTGACTGGCGCCGGGGTTGTCGGCGTGCAGTTCCCGATAGCGAACAATCAGGTGGATGGTGAGAGACAGGGTGATGATCAGCAGCAGTGAAATGAAGTTGGAGGAGACGACGGTAACCGGCCAGTCGACCAGCCCGAGCCAGCCGATCATGACCACCCCTGTGACCAGGCAGGTCATCATGGGCAGCAATACCCAGCGTGGTTTGCGAAATGCTACAGCCAGGATGATAACGAGGAAGCACAGTACCCCGACGCCAAACGTGTTCAGGTCATGGCGGATGAAAGCAATGGAATCAGCCGCGATCATGGGGACTCCGCCCAGGTACAGACGTGCATGTTCCCGGTGCCTGTCCAGGATGTCCCGGATCGTGGCAACATCCTCACTCTGCTGCTCAAGCAGTCCGGCACTGTAAGCGTCGAACTGCCGGGATACGGTTGCCAGTTCAGCCGTTTCCTGCGAGGTGAGCTTGTTGTTCAGGCGTTGCTCGCGCAGCCGGTCGCGTCTTTCCAGGAGACTGTGCCAGGTTTCATCGCGCCTGAAATTGACCTGCAGGGCCGTGGTTGTGCCGTCCTCGCTGATCAGGTGATTGCGGAAAAGTGGACTGCTAACAAGTTCCTGTCGGGCGAGCGTCCGGTCCGTATGCGGAGAATCCAGGGTGCGTAGCTGCTGCCTCATTTCAGTGAGGGTGACCGGCGGGCTGCTGATTAATGGCACATCCAGCAGGTTGACTACCGACTCGACCCGCTCCAGCGCGGTCAGGCTGTTCCTCAGGTCCCGTAAATCAGCCAG
>DMKK01000139.1:3515-3734 GCA_003454335.1 Gammaproteobacteria bacterium
GCCTGGTCGTTTTCCAGGACCAGCGAGTCTGCGGAGGCATCGAGTTTGAATTCAGGGGCGTGAGCAGCAAAGAATGCGGTGATCAGGGTTACAAGCAGCAGGGTGATGCCCGGTCTTTTCAGGACCAGCGCGTCATAATAGCTTGCAAGCGGGAGTGACACCTAGTACTGCCTCAATCTGATAAAGACGGATATGATTGCCACGGAAGCACACGGAAAA
>DMKK01000028.1 GCA_003454335.1 Gammaproteobacteria bacterium
GCGTTCACCATGGGTTCGATGGTAAATGTCATGCCGGCCTCAAGTTTTAAGCCGGTGCCCGGTTTGCCGTAGTGCAATACCTGTGGATCCTCATGAAACTCCCGGCCGATGCCATGTCCGCAATATTCGCGGACAATGGAGCAGCGCTGTGCTTCGGCATGTTGCTGGATGGCGTGACCGATGTCCCCGAGGTGAATGCCGGGTTTTACCATGTTGATACCGACTTTCATGCATTCATGACTGATGCGAGCCAGGCGCTTTACTGCGACAGAGGGTTCCCCGACGAAGAACATCTTGCTGGTGTCGCCATGAAAACCGTCCTTGATGACGGTGATATCTATATTAATGGCGTCGCCTTTCTTTAATACCTTGTCGGCGGGTATGCCATGACACACTACGTGGTTGACCGAGGTGCAGATGGACTTTGGAAAGCCGCGGTAATTGAGCGGTGCCGGGATTGCCTGTTGTTCGTTAACGATGTAATCGTGACAGATCCGGTCCAGTTCATTGGTGGTTACGCCGGATTTTACGTAGGGGCGGATTATCTGCAGGACCTCGCCGCCGAGACGTCCGGCGATACGCATTTTGTCAATTTCATCGGGGGTTTTTATGGAGACGGGCATTTAAGGTCCTGTTTTTTCTTAAAGTTGTGGCCGATCTGGCGGGAACCGGTAGCGGTGCACCAGATTGCCGTGCCCGGGAGTGTATGGTATAAAGGCGGGCTTGTTAAGTGGGGCTGACCCGCTTGACTTAATTCACACATGTACCGGCACATACAGCAGGGTGCCTGATTGACTGCGAGCGAACAACTGCAGTCATAACGGGTTGCTGTCATGGGGTGCATGGAAGCCTAACCCTGAAAATTGGAGATGTTAAGATGGCAGAAGTCACTATGCGCCAGATGCTTGAAGCTGGCGTGCATTTTGGTCACCAGACCCGTTACTGGAACCCGAAGATGGCCCCCTATATCTTCGGCGAACGCGGCAAGATCCATATTATCAACCTGGAAAAGACCATGCCCCTGTTCACCGAGGCCATGAACTACCTCGGTAGCATGGTCGCCAGTGGCAAAACGGTATTGTTCGTCGGCACCAAGCGTTCTGCACAGCAGACAATCAAGGAAAGTGCGGAACGTTGCGGCATGCCTTACGTCAACCATCGCTGGCTTGGCGGTATGTTGACCAACTATAAGACAGTGCGTGCGTCAATCAAGCGGCTGAAAGATCTTGAGGTCATGTCTGAAGATGGTTCATTTGACCGGATCAGCAAGAAAGAAGCCCTGATGCTGACACGTGAACTGGAGAAACTGGAGCGTAGCCTGGGTGGTATCAAGAACATGCGAGGCATACCGGACGCCATGTTTATCATCGATGTCGGTCATGAAAAGATAGCGATCAGTGAAGCCAAAAAACTGGGTATACCGGTCATTGGTGTCGTTGATACCAACAATTCCCTGGATGCGGTCGATTATGTGATTCCCGGTAATGATGACGCCATTCGTGCCATCAAGCTGTTTGTTGAATCCGCTGCTGATGCCGTCGACACGGGTAAGCTGAGTGTTGCGCACGCTATTTCCGACTCAACCGACGAGTTCGTCGAGCTTGACGAGGGTGATGTCGTTAAACCGGCCAGGAAGAAAGCCGGTGCGGCCACCAAAAAACCGGCAGACAAGGTCAAGGTAGAGAAGACGGCTGCTCCGCAGCAGCCGGAAGCAGCCGCCGAACCGGAAGCTGCGGCCGCACCGCAAGAGGGTGAGGCAGACAAGGCTGACGCCGGGAAAGAGTAAGCTCAGGCGCCTGTCTGCAGTAGATATTGGTCTGTTCGCGGGCAGGCTCCTGGCAGGGCGTTCTTCAGAACGCGTTATAAATAATTCGAGGATATTTAATATGGCAATTACTGCTGCGCAGGTAAAAGAACTGCGCGAACGTACCGGCTCCGGGATGATGGAGTGCAAGAAGGCACTGGTTGATGCTGATGGTGATATGAATACGGCCATCGATGCATTACGCAAAACCGGTCTGGCCAAGGCCGACAAGAAGGCCAGTCGCATTGCTGCAGAAGGTCTTGTTGTTATCGAAATGAGTGCCGACAGCAAGACAGCCGCCATCGTCGAGGTTAATTGCGAAACAGATTTCGTTGCCAGGAAAGAGGATTTTCAGGGCTTTGCTGCGGCTATTGCGCAGCGGGTGCTGGTGGATAATCCTGCAGATATGGAAACGCTTATGGCGATGCCGCTCAAGGATGGTGACGCCACTTCTATCGAGGATGCCCGCAAGGCACTGATTGCAACAATTGGCGAGAATATCACGGTACGGCGTTTTACCCGCGTGGAAAGTGATAATGAGCTTGCCAGTTATCGTCATGGTGTGCGCATTGGCGTGCTGGTGGAGCTTGCCAGCGGCGATACCGTTCTTGGCAAGGACCTGGCAATGCATATAGCAGCGCATGATCCGCGTCCGGTCTGTATCTCCGAGGAGCAGGTCCCCGCCGACATGATTGCAGCCGAGCGTGATATTTTTACCGCCCAGGCACGCGAGAGTGGCAAGCCGGACAATATTATTGAAAAAATGATTACCGGCAGAATTCGCAAGTTCCTTGGTGAAATCACCCTGCTTGGCCAGTCCTTTGTCAAGGATCCGGATGTGACCGTCGGCAAGTTGCTGGAACAGTCGGGTGCCAGTGTCGTGCGTTTTGAGCGTATTGAACTCGGCGAAGGTATCGAGAAGAAGTCAGAAAATTTTGCAGACGAGGTGATGGCACAGGCCAAGGGTGGTTGATAAGCCAGCGCCGCAGTGCAGGAAAGTCGCTGATGTCTGTTTGAAAGATGATAGAGCGGGGTCGATATTCGACCCCGTTTTTTTATGGCAATCTGCTGGAAAACATAAGACAATGCCTGCCAGGTATTTTCAGATAGCAAAATTTATAACATATTGTAAGTAAAGGGTATTGCATGTTGTACAAGCGAATATTGCTGAAGCTGAGTGGCGAGGCACTGATGGGGCAGGGCACGCACGGGATTGATCCCGACGTGGCACGACGGCTGGCAGGAGAAATACATGACGTCGTCAGCCAGGGAGCGCAACTGGGGCTGGTGATTGGTGGCGGAAATATCCTGCGGGGCGCCGGTCTGGCTGCGCAGGGCATGAACCGGGTAAGCGGCGATCACATGGGGATGCTGGCAACGGTTATTAACGCGCTTGCCATGCAGGATGCCATCGAGAAAACCGGGACTGCCTGCCGCGTGATGTCGGCACTGACAATCGAGCAGGTTTGTGAACCCTATTCCAGCCGGCAAGCAATCCGGCATCTGGAACAGGGCCGGGTGGTCATTTTTGCTGCAGGTACCGGCAATCCGTTTTTTACCACCGACTCTGCAGCCAGTTTACGCGCCATTGAAATCGGTGCAGACATTATGTTGAAGGCAACCAAGGTTGATGGCGTCTACACGGCTGACCCGGTTACTGACCCCGAGGCAACGCTTTACCAGCGCATTAGCTTTGACGAGGCCCTGGCACAGAAACTGGGTGTCATGGATGCTACCGCACTGGTGCTTTGCAGTGAGCATGGTATGCCACTGCGTGTGTTTAATGTATTTGAAGCCGGCCATCTTGGCCGAATTATGGACGGTCAGGATATTGGAACCCTGGTGGAGAGTTAGGTAATGATAGACGAGATTTTGCAGGATGCCGGCGTGCGCATGGACAAGAGTATCGATGCTTTCAAGCTGACCCTTGGCAGGGTGCGTACCGGGCGGGCACACCCCAGTTTGCTGAACCATCTGGTGGTTGATTATTACGGTTCGGATGTGCCGATCTCGCAGGTGGCGAATATTGGCGTGGAGGATGCGCGTACACTCACGGTCACACCCTGGGAAAAACCCATGGTGCAGGCCATCGAGAAGGCTATCCTGAAATCCGACCTGGGCCTGAATCCGGCAACAGCCGGGACGGTGATTCGTATTCCCATGCCACCCCTGACTGAAGAGACCCGCCGTGACCTGGTAAAGGTTGTGCGTCACGATGGCGAGGCGACCAAGGTGGCTATTCGTAATATCAGGCGCGATGCGAACAGTGATTTCAAGGAACTGCTCAAGGAAAAGGAAATCTCTGAAGATGAAGAGCACAAGGCGCAGGATGCCATCCAGAAAATAACCGATGCGCATGTCGCCGGGGTTGACCAGGTCCTTGCAACCAAGGAAGCAGAGTTGATGGAAATCTAGAGGCAGTTCAGAAGCGCTACCAGCGGGCAGGTGTTCGCAACTATAAAAGGGATAAAGACAGACCGGGTTTACTTGATGGGTGAAGACAGCAATCAGGGCAGTTTGCCACGCCATATCGCCATTATCATGGATGGTAACGGTCGCTGGGCGCGCGCGCGTTTGCTGCCGCGCTATGTAGGACATCGTGAAGGAGTCAAGTCGGTCCGGCGTGTGGTAGAGGCCTGTCTGGAGAAAAAGATCAAGGCACTTACCCTGTTTGCCTTCAGCAGCGAGAACTGGCGGCGTCCGGGTGAGGAAGTCAGCCTGATTATGGATCTGTTCGTACATGCCCTCAAAAAGGAAGTGGTTGCACTGAACCGGAACGGTGTCCGGCTGCGCTTTATTGGTGATCGCACTGCATTTTCGGACAATCTTTGTGCGCTGATTGCCGCCGCTGAGGAAGAGACCCGCGGCAACTCGGACCTGGAACTGGTGATTGCGGCAAATTATGGCGGCCAGTGGGATATTACCCGGGCTGTGCAGTTGCTCGCAGGCCGCCTTGCCACGGGTGAACTGCAACCGCAGGATGTTACCCCGGAGGTGCTGGCAGCCGAAATCTGTATGGCGGATCTGCCGCCTCCCGATCTGTTTATCCGTACCGGTGGCGAACAGCGCATCAGTAACTTTCTGCTCTGGCAACTGGCCTACACCGAACTGTATTTTACTGATGTATTGTGGCCGGCATTTGACGGGCACAAGCTTGATGAAGCCCTGTTGTGGTATGCCAACCGCCAGCGTCGCTTTGGGCGTACGGGTGAACAAGTGGAGCAACAAAAGGGTGCTTAAGGCGCGTCTGATATCAGCTGCCATTATGGTGCCGCTGGTTGTCTACGGCGTGCTGTTTCTGTCCAACCCCGTTTTCGCGCTGCTTCTTGCTGTGATTTTCCTGCTGGCGGCCTGGGAATGGAGCCATCTGATTCCCGTTACCAGTACCGTGTTACGGGTGATTTATACCCTGGTGATCGCTGCCCTGCTGGGGCTGCTATGGCAGGCGGGTCTGGCGCAGAGCATACAACCGTTACTGCTGGTGGCCTTTGTCTGGTGGCTGGGTGCATTATTCTGGTTGTCCCGCCCGCAACTCTGTGCGCAGGTTTCCCCGTTAAATATCAATATCAAGATGCTTGCCGGTGCCCTGGTCCTGGTGCCGGCATGGGCCGCCCTGACCACGCTGCATGCAAGCGGTGATAACGGGCCGAAATTGACGCTCATGCTGCTGGTCCTGGTCTGGCTGGCAGACAGCGGTGCATATTTTGTCGGCCGGCAGTGGGGGAAGAGCAAGCTGGCACCGGCGATCAGTCCGGGAAAAACCTGGGAAGGCGTGTATGGGGGGCTGCTGTCCAGCTTGTTGTTTGCTGCGGTGGTCGGCGGCCTGTACAGCCACTCGTTCAGGTGGACCTTGATGTTTATGCTGGTTGCCGCTGTCACGGTATTGTTTTCTGTTGCCGGTGACCTGCTGGAAAGTCTGATGAAACGCCACAGTGGCATCAAGGACAGCGGTAATATTATTCCGGGCCATGGTGGTATTTTTGATCGTATCGACGGTCTGGTCGCCGCGGCGCCCATGTTTCTGATCGGTTTTCTGTGGCTGGGCCTGTAATGCCGGTTGCCTTCCGCATACATCGAGCCCCGGAACGTTAACTCATGGATACAAACACACCTGCTGGTGTCACTCTGCTGGGGTCGACCGGTTCAATCGGGGTGAGCACGCTTGACGTGATTGCACGCCATCCCGGGCGCTTCAGGATTGTCGCGCTGACGGCCAATAGCAGTGTCGACAAGCTCGCTGCTCAATGTGTCCGTTTCCAGCCGCAATATGCCGTCATGGCTGATGCGGATGCCGCCGCCCGCCTGGCGTTACTGTTACAGCAATCGGCACCTGACGTGCAGGTATTGTCAGGCAGCGAAGGGCTGGTTACCGTCGCCGGCCACGCGGCTGTTGATTTTGTGATGGCGGCCATAGTGGGAGCTGCCGGTCTGTTGCCCTCGCTGGCAGCGGCGCGCAAGGGTAAACGCGTGATGCTGGCCAACAAAGAGGCGCTGGTGATGTCCGGTGCGCTGTTTATGCAGGCAGTTCGGGAGCACCGGGCGACGCTGTTGCCTGTTGATAGCGAACACAACGCAATTCTGCAATGCCTGCCGGATGACTATGTGGCCGGCGAGGAGCCATCCGGGGTACGCAAGATACTGCTGACGGCTTCCGGTGGTCCCTTCAGGACCCTGCCGGTCAGCGAGCTGTCTGCCGTGACACCGGAGCAGGCCTGCGCGCACCCCAACTGGGACATGGGCCGGAAAATCTCGGTGGACTCCGCCACCATGATGAACAAGGGGCTCGAAGTAATCGAGGCCGGCTGGCTGTTCAATTTGCCGATGGACAGGATCAAGGTGGTGTTGCACCCGCAGTCACTGGTGCATTCCCTGGTTGAATATGAAGATGGTTCGGTACTGGCACAGATGGGGAATCCTGATATGCGTATTCCAATCAGCCATGCGCTGGGTTGGCCGGAGCGGATTGACTCCGGGGCGGAGAGTCTTGACCTGATGGCCGTTGGCAACATGCAATTCGAGGCGCCGGACAGCGCGCATTACCCCTGTCTGGAACTGGCGACTGCTGCCTGGCGTGGTGGTGGTACGACTCCGGCGGTATTAAATGCGGCCAATGAGGTGGCAGTGCAGGCGTTCCTGGACCGGCGTATTGCATTTACCTCGATCCCCCGGGTTGTTGAACAGGTGCTTGAGCAGTGCAG
>DMKK01000024.1 GCA_003454335.1 Gammaproteobacteria bacterium
CACATTTTCTGAAAGATAGATAACACTTTCTGATATATGACCGAGATGCTTGCCCATCTCCGGGTCCATCCCCGATGCCACTATACCGATATCCTTGCTGAGGGTATAAATCAGGAAGAAGCCATAGGCAGCCAATACTACAAAAGCCAGCATGGCCGGATAAATAACCAGTTCCCAGCGGCGCGCACTCGCTTCAAACACGCTCACGAACCGGTCCATTGCATCGCCTTCAGGAAACAATTCCCGCGAGGAATCTTTGCCAGTACCGCCAGCAGCGGCCTGCTTGTCCAGGTTTGTTATTTTGTCGGTCATTTCTTTACTACCAGGAAATTGATTATTAGAGGACACTTGTCCTGTGTTGCGGCACATCACTGACCTCAGCCCTATTAATAGGCCTAATTTCCTCGTCAGTCAAATAACAGGCCGGATCCTCTGCCCAGGGATCCCCGGTTAACTGCATAGCCCGAACCCGGGTATTTCCTCCGCAGATATCAAAGTAGCGGCACTCGCCACAACGACCTTTAATCAGGCGTGGCACGGCTTTCAAGCCTTTCATAATCGGATCCGAGGTATCCATCCAGATCTCGGAAAATGGCCGTTGACGGACGTTCCCGAGATCATAATGCCACCAGAAAGTATCCGGGTGCACCTCACCGAGGTTATCGATGTTGGCGATATTGACGCCGGAACTATTGCCACCCCATTGCCGCAGCTTTGCCGCTATATGGTCAGCTTTTTCAGGATAATGCTGCATAACCCACTGCAACAAATACACTCCGTCAGCATCATTGTTGCCGGTAACAAACTCCAGGTCATCCCCGCGCTGCGCATGTAACAGGGCGGTTTCAAACAACAGATCCATGGCATGCCGGGTGATATTGAGTTGCACATCGCTGTCGCGATTACGGTTACCACGGCCGGCGTAATTGAGATGGGACAGGTAGAACTTGTTCACGCCCTCATCTGTCATCAACTGCAGCATATCCGGCAGCTCATCAGCGTTATCTTCGGTCATGGTAAAGCGCAGGCCGACCTTGATATCACGGTCACGACACAGGCGGATACCTGCCATTGATGCATCGAAGGCACCGTCCTTGCGGCGAAACAGGTCATGCGTTTTTTTATTTCCGTCAATACTGATACCAACGTAGTCATAACCAACATCAGCAATGGCTTCGATATTGCCTGCATCAATCAACGTACCGTTGCTTGACAGCCCCACATAGAAACCCATGTCTTTCGCGCGCCTGGAAATATCAAAGATATCCGGACGCAGCAATGGCTCACCACCGGACAGTATCAGTACCGGCACACCAAAAGTCTTCAGGTCATCCATAACCGTGAATACTTCTTCGGTATTCAGTTCGCCCTTGAAATCGATGTCAGCCGAGATCGAGTAGCAGTGCTTGCATGTCAGGTTGCAACGCCGGATCAGGTTCCATATCACAACAGGCCCCGGCGGCGAACGTCTCTCGACAACCGGGGTGGGATTCACCAGTTCCTGCATATATTGCGAGATTCGAAACATACTGTTTACCCCTTGAGCCTCAGGCCGGTTTTCTTGAGTATACGCTTGCTGTAGAGCACCTCGTGACCACGGCAGTGTTCACCCAGCAGGGTCGCGATACCGGTTACCTTTGCTTCAACATCCTGGCTATTGCGACCATGTACCATGGCAAACAGGTTATAGGGCCACAGCGGCAAGTGCCGTGGCCGGTGGTAGCAGTGACTCACATAATCCAGCGCACCTACCTGCCGGCCCAGTTCACTGATGCGCTCATCAGTGACATTCCATACCGACATTCCATTGATTGTGTACCCCAGGGCGTAATGATTGGGGACTGCTGCAATACGGCGAATAATTCCGCTCGCCTGCATCGCAGCCACCCTGGCAAGGACATCTTCCACATCCAGCCCCAGCTGGTCGGCCAGTGCATCGTAAGGTGCAGCGACCAGCGGCAGACCCGCCTGCGTGGCGACAATGATCCGCCGGTCGGTTGCATCCAGCTGCTTGCCGGATTGCTGTGCCTTGCTTAATGTTTGCGGGTAGCCAGTCATCACCATTTCCTACACGGCCAGCTTCAGGCCGATATAAAATTCTTCCTGCTTCGGCATATCGTAGACCCGGCATCCGGTCGCCTGCTCGATTTCCCCGAGAACAGCGCCTGCTTGTTCCGGTCGTTCCGTGGCAATCACGAACCACATATTGAGAAGATGATCGCGTTCATAGTTATGCGCCACCTCCGGAAAGGCATTGACCAGATCAGCAACTTCATCATAGCGCTCCAGCGGCACCTGCATGGCACACAGGCTCAGGGCACCACCCAGGTTTTCGGCGTTAAACATCGGACCAAAGCGTGTCAGCACCTTATCATCCAGCAGGTGCTGTATCCGTGATAACAGTTCATCCACGGACAACTCCAGTGATGCCGCGATATCATCATAGGGGCGCGAACAGACAGGCAAGCCGTCCTGCAAGCAGTTCACGAGCGTGGCATCGACACTATCCATGTAACCTCTGCAGGTGACCGGAGATGTTGCCGGTTTCCACGTAACGCGCACCACGCTGTTTGAAACCGCGACCGCTGAATAATACCGTATGCGGGATCTTCTCCAGCCCATGGCAGCTAACAATCTGCTCGAGACGCCGCAACACGCTGTCACGCTCACGGCCGTGAATCATGCAGAACAGGTTATAGGGCCATGCCGGCAAGCGCCGCGGGCGCTGGTAACACAGGGTCACGCAGACCTCGTCGGCCAGCAGTGCACCGATGCGCTCGACCTCGGCATCCGGGATATCCCAGACCACCATGGCATTGGCACGGTAACCCAGGGCACGGTGTTTGACCACGACACCCATGCGCTTGATCAGCCCGGCGGATTGCAGCATTTCCAGGCGCTTGATGACGGCTGCCTCACTGAGACCCAGCTGCGCGCCTATTGCCGCATAGGGATGCGCCACCAGTGGCAGGCCATCCTGGATTACAGCAATCAATTCACGGTCTGTTGCACTCAGCACCATAGTGGAAACCCCAGGTCGATATAAAATGCACGCTCCAGCGGCAGATTGAGTACCGCAATACCGGTACCGCTCTCGATTTCATCCAGCACCTGCTCTACCCGCGCCTGGTCCGGCGCCGTCACAACAAACCAGAGATTGAAATCATGTTCACGCTCGTAATTATGATTGACCTCGTCAAAC
Source organism: Gammaproteobacteria bacterium (assembly GCA_003454335.1). Classification (GTDB taxonomy): domain Bacteria; phylum Pseudomonadota; class Gammaproteobacteria; order UBA9214; family UBA9214; genus UBA9214. The sequence goes on from DMKK01000024.1 coordinate 3,203, forward strand.
CGGCTGACGAAAGCTGCAATCGTTTCCAGCTGCTTCACGGGGACAGCCATCGCAGCAAGGGTACTGGAACCCGCCTGCTGCGGTGCGAATACCGGCCCGACACGACTGATATAACCGCGGTCCTGCAGGGACCCAAGAGTATTTATCACTTCGGTTTCATTGACATCCAGCTGCCGTGCAATGTCCGCATAGGGAGCCGAACTCAGCGGGAAACCGCGCTGATATTCATTCAGCAGGCACTTTTCCAGCGCCGTCAGCGGTGCCGGCGTATCCAGCACGGACACATTGCCGGAACGTAAACTCGTTAAACATTCATTCGCCATTACTAAAGCCCCGTCCGGTGTGCCCTGGCCGTGAAAAATATGCCGCTGGGTTTCTCTGCCGGCAATTGTGCAATACGTTCAAAGCTTGCCGTATCGTAAACATGGACCTCATCAGCATCACGCACCGAGACCCACACCGATTCACCCCGTGGGCTGAATTCCATATGCAGCACCCCTTTTCCTGGCTGCAACGTCTTGACTATCTTCATAGTTTGGGTGTCAATCACCTGCACGGTGTCATTGCGGGGATGTGCAAAATTCACCCAAACCTGGCGTCCGTCCGGCTGCGCCTCGACAAACACCGGCTGCCCGTGCACGGCGATGCGCCCCGCTTCCTTCCAGCTGTCATTACTGACCACCAGCACCTCGTGTTGACCAACCGCCGGCAGAAAGGCATGCCGGCCGGTCATGGCCCAGCCTTCCAGATGCGGCATTTTATAGACCGGCAACTTCTCCTTGCCACGCCCGTACTGGTCCAGAATACGCCGCACACCCTTGTCCGGCTCCCAGAGATCGAGCAGTGCCAGACCATCCTCGCCGAACAAGCCGGCAATATAGTAGCGCCCATCAGACGAAATCAGGGCATCGTAGGGTTGTCTGCCAATATTCTTGTATATTTGCACCACCGGTGCTGCCGTATCCGTCATATCAACAATACGAATCTGGCCGGCATCATAGAGCGTGTACACAAACTTCTGACCGGGCGCGTCTACAAGGCCAACCACTTTCGATGCGTTGTCCTTGTCGTCCAGCGCCGGCAAATCAGCAACCAGATCCAGCGTTGCCGCATCAAAAATCTTTACTCCGCCGGGGGTATAATTGGAAACCGCTATGAGCTTCCCGTCCTGCGAAATGGCGCCGCCAATACTGTTGCCCGCCTGCACCACCCGCTTGACGAGCGTGCCGCACAACAGGTCAATCTTTGACAGTCCGCCATCACGGCCAAAAATGTAGGCATAGCGTTCATCGCGCGAAAAAACGGCAGAGGCATGTGACAGGTCACCAAGCCCCTCAACCCTGAACAGGCTGGCCTTTGCGGTCGTATCCAGCACTTGCAGGCTGCCGGTGGCACGCTCGATGACCAGGCCCATGTCGCCGGTACCGCGCGTCAGGCATTCGGCGCTTACTGCCTGATTGAAGCCTGAAAAAAACACCCCCAGAAAAATAATCCACCTGCAGGAGCGGATAAGATAGCGGGGAAACACCGGCAGCTTCACAGTCCTTCCCCCCTGCGAATGGCTTCTACCAGCCAGCGCACTTCCTGCTCGGTCAGCAAACCACGCCACGGCGGCATCGGCGTACCCGGCCGGCCATCCAGGACCGTATTCTCCATAAACATGGGTGGCCGATCTCGCAGATTCTCCGGCAGTAATGGTGGCCCCAGCCCGCCCTTGCGGGTCATGCCATGACAGGAACCACAATCATGCTTGAGAAGATACAGCAGCTCAGCCTGTCTCGCGGTATCCAGTGCAGCCGAAACCGGGGTCAACTGGATCATTATGATCAGGGCAAACAACCACTTGCTCGTTTTCCTCACACCAACTGCCTCACGGTTCAGATTCTTAACCTGTTATCTTACAATGGAAATCACTGCAACCCTTGATCTACGTCAACTTGGACAAAGACAAAAACCTTGCTCATCACGAGGAAGTGCTGAACAATTCCTGTTTCGATCTTTCCGGTCAACCCTGGCCGCTTGCAGTGCATGGGTGGGACACTGGCATCCGTGCAAGCAGATCACATAATTGACCTTGTTTTGATCTACATCAAGTACACAAAAAAGTGCGGGTTCGATAATTACGCCGCAATGTTCAATGAATCCAGCCATGACGGGTGGCGAATATATACAGGACCAG
>DMKK01000271.1 GCA_003454335.1 Gammaproteobacteria bacterium
TGCTGGTCAAGTGAATCAGGGATTAATCTGCGTTTTGATAGCAACGGCTTGCACGCGACCCGAACGGAAATATAATTGGCTACCCGGAAGGCGCTGGCACAGATCATCCGTGATTGAGAACAATCCCGGGCAGTATGATGTGTTGGAAAGGAGAAAAGACCTACGCGAGCTAAAACCAGTTGGACAACCTTGCCCCACTGGATTGGCGCTGTTCCAGGAGATGCAAGGTATGGCTACTTCCTGCTGCCTCGGCCAGATCACGCGCCCGCTCCCGTTTGTTGTTCCTGACCCCCGTCTCGGCATCAGCCTTCAGAAGAACCTTGACCGTCGCAACATCATTATAACCCGCAGCAAGCATAAGGGCAGTGTTACCGTTATTGTTGCGTGCATTAACATCAGCTCCTGACTTGATCAGATAACTGACAGTCTTTGTATTCCCTGAATCTGCCGCAAGGATAAGTGGTGTATTTCCATCACGGGTACGTGTTGTTATATCTGCCCCGTGCTTGACCAGATAGCCTGTCACCTGCATGTTTTCCCTTTCTGCTGCAAGCACAAGTGCAGTGCTTCCATTGACATCAATATTGTCCGGCTCTGCTCCGTGCTGCAACAACAGTAAAACGTTTTTATCCCGTTCCTTGTTAACTGCATGCCACAATGCCGTATGACCGTCACTGTCCCGCTGATTGACCAGTGATGTGCGAGCCAGCAGTGTATCAAGAAGATCCGCACTTTCTGATTCTGCAGCCATCATCAAGACTGTTTTACTGTTTTCACCGGCCAGATTAATGTCCGCAGCGCGTTCCAGCAGCAGTGCAGCGATTTCTGCATGGCCATTACGTACTGCACTGCATAGCGCCGTACAGCCCTTGTCATGTGTTGCGTTGATATCAATGCCGGCAGCCAGTAATGCCTCAACCGTGTCTGAATCACCAGATTCGGCACCGCCCATAAGTGCCGTTCTCCCCTCGCCATATTTGACATATGGATCAGAGCCGGCATTCAGCAGCATACGGACGATGGCGCTGTTTCCCTTGCAGGCAGCGCGCGTCAATGCTGTATGCCCTTCGTTATCGCGTGCATTCACATTGACGCCCTGACCCAGCAATACCTGAACAATATCCTTCTGGCCACGCCACGCGGCCTCCATCAGGGGTTGCCACCCGGCAAATGGCCTCTGTGTCTGCTGGTCGCTCGTCCCTGCAGACAGAGAGGCTTGTTGCCTGATGAGCCTGGCAGATACCGAGGCCCTCCTTTGGCCACTGGTTTTACTGGCAAACGCACCATTGGACTGCAGGAGTTTTGACATATCTTCATGGCTTTTTCTTGCAGCAATATCAGCGGCAGTATTTCCGCTATTGTTCTGTTCGTTAAGACGGGCGCCGTGCTTTATCAATGCCCGGCCAATGTCTACCAGGTTTTTGCCGGCTGCAATTATCAGCGGGGTATTACCTTTCGCATCCCTGGTATTTATATCCGCCCCTTCCACCAGCAGAATATTCACAGTATCGGGATGTTTATTCCGGGTCGCAATGAGCAGGGCATTGTTACCTAATGCATCTTTCCGGTTTGCATCGGCTTTATTGGCAATCAGTAGCCGTACGATAGGCGCGTTGCCGCGCTCTGCCGCTTCAATCAGCGCATTTCTTCCATATTGATCAGACGCATTAATAGCGGCTCCTGATTCAAGGGCTGCGCGTGCTGCCGGCTCATCACCCTTTATAGCTGCCCATTTCAGCGCTTCTTCAGGAGTTGGTGCCTCGGATGGCTGCACGGAATTCTTTATGCGGCTGGTTGGAGTGTCGTTTTTCTGCAGCTTCTCCAGCGCCATCGGGTGCCCCTGCAAGGCAGCCTTGCTGTACCATTGATTCGCCTGTTCTTCACTGACTGGTATCCCCCAGCCATGTTCATACATCACACCAAGGTTGTACTGTGACTGCCTGTGGTCCTGATTGGCAGCCTTTTGCAGCAGGTAAAAGGCCGTTTCGTGATTCTTGGGAACACCGGTCCCGGCACGGTACAGGGCAGCAAGCTGATACTGGGCTCCTGCATTACCCTCTCTTGCCAGAGATTTAAGGAGGTTAGCTGCTGTTTCATAATCACGTAGCCGGATGGCAGCACGCACTTCATCAAGCTCATCAGCAGCGGTAGCCGGGCTTGTGCTGATGCAGACTACCACCAACGCAGCAGCGGCAACCTGCACAACCAACCTGTGCAGGGCCTGTAGTGCTCTCGCCCAACCCCATGTTGTCCTGTCATCCGTGTTATTGCGTTCCATATTTTGTATCTACCTGAATGCCGGTTTCCTTAAGAAAGGGTGTTGGCAGGATGCCACCTGCGCAAACAATTATTGCATCGTTTTCCAGTTCAATGAGTTCTCCATCCTGCTCAATCTCGACCTTCCCGTCATAAATTTCCCTGACGTTCGATTTCATCAGCACATTCATTGTTTGATTCTGCTGCATGTCAGCAATCCTCTGCCGGTTCTTTTGCTTGGCCCGCGAAAATGCGCTGCTGCGATAAGACAGGGAAACTTCAGTGCCGGGTATTTCGGCAATACTGACTGCCGCCTCCAGCGCACTGTCACCGCCTCCAACCACCAGTACCTTGCTGTTGCGGTATTGCTCTGGATCAATGAGGCGGTACACGACCTTGCCGGAATCTTCACCGGGTACGCCCAGCTTGCGTGGTGTGCCCCGCCTGCCAATGGCAAGCAGGACACATTTGGTACGATAACTGTTGTGTGTGGTCCTGACTTCAATCCCGCTTTCAGCAGGTACTATGGACTCTACACGTTCACTAAAACTAATCTGCGCCCCGGTTTTCCGGATGACGCCTTCCCAGAATTCCAGCAGCGCCTCCTTGGATACCTCCTTGAACTTGACCATGCCAACCAGCGGCAGCTTTACCGGTGCTGTCATGACAATCTTGCCGCGCGGAAAATGGGATACCGTCCCCCCCATGGAGTCCTGTTCTACCGTGACATAATTCAGTTTGCTTTCCATGGCGGACAGTGTGGCAGACAGTCCAGCTGGTCCGGCACCGACTATCAACACGTCCAGTTCCGGGCCTTTTACTTTTTTGCCGCACTGGATAATAGACTGCATTGCCTGGCGTCCCTGCTCTATTGCATTGCGAATCAACCCCATGCCACCCAGCTCACCGGCAATAAAGATCCCGGGTACATTAGTCTCAAAGTTGGGTGCGACCAGAGGAATGTCAACACCACGCTCTGATGTACCGAATACAAGTGTGATTGCGGTCATTGGACATGCCGTCTTGCATGCGCCGTGTCCAATGCAGTTTGTGGGGCTGATCAGTTCGGCCTTGTCACGGATTATTCCCAGTACATTCTTTTCCGGACACGCGCTGACACATGAGCGGCAGCCGATACACTGACTTGTATCAATTACAGGATGTAGCGAAGCAGGCTGGGTGAGTCCGGCCTCGAGTGCTTCATCACGCAGACTCGTGGCCTTGCGTTGTCGGGAATTGTGCCAGCCTAGATACAGGCACCAGATGATCAGCATAGGTGCCAGATAGACATAGAACGCTGTATAGGTCATTGGTACTTCATCTTTGGCAGGTCCGGATTTCGTTTACAGATCATAAGATTCATCCCTTCAGCTTTCTGTGACAGTCTCGACACCGTCACCAAGGCAAATTACACAACGCTTGTTTTGGGACCTAGTTCCCATTATTCAAACCTCCTTCATGACCCAGTTCGCAGAATTCCTGCTAACAACCCAATATTATTTATCAACATTTCAGATACATACACAATTTATGCAATTTTGACACAGATATATTGCTGTTTAAGCATCCAGTGTGTAACCCGTTATAGCGGGTACAGATGCATATTGTTTAGTAGAAAATCTTTACGAGAGGACAGCAATGAGCAAGGCACAGATTGCCACTGACGTAGCCAGTGAATTGAAAACACTTTCCAGTGGTGGCTTACCCTTGCAGGCAAAGGCCGCCAATGAATCAGATATCGGGCAGGCAGTCAGAACGCCTCCGGCATCCGGCAAAGGCTTATGGACTACTGGTTTCTACCTGCTGATTCTGCTGATTGTATATATCGGCTGGCAGTATCGCGGCAATGTCTATATCACGCCAGAAGAGGGTCTGGGCTACGTGCTCGGAGTTACCGGCGGCTCCATGATGCTACTGCTGCTAATGTATCCCTTACGCAAACACCTTCGCTGGACACGCAGTCTGGGAGCTGTCCGGCACTGGTTTCGCGCTCATATGCTGATGGGCATCCTTGGACCGGTCTGTATTCTCTATCATTGTAATTTTCAGCTGGGTTCCATGAACGGCAATATTGCGCTTTTTAGCATGCTGCTGGTTGCCGCTAGCGGTCTGGTCGGGAGATATTTTTATACGAAAATTCATTACGGTCTCTACGGCAAAAAAGCAGACCTGGATCACCTGAGTAGTGATGCGGCTATCGCGAAGTCTTTTATGGACAAGACATTCGAGGCATCTCCAGAACTGCACATCAGACTGCAGAATCTCGAGAGGCAGGCAGTTGCGCCACTGCACGGTTTCATCGCAGGTATAACGCGTGTGTTTGCTGTTAGTCTCAAATCGCGCTGGTATGCACTTACATCAGGGCCTGCATTACGCCGGGCAAGCAGAAATTCTGCATGGGGCGTGCAATTAACGGCGGAGCAACGCCGGGCATATTACCGCCATGCCAGGTTTTATTTGCATGCCTATCTTGGAACGGTGCGCAAGGTAGCCGGACTGTCATTCTACGAGAGGCTGTTTTCACTCTGGCACATTCTGCACCTGCCATTCTTTTTTATGCTGCTGATAACCGGATTTGTGCATGTGTACGCAGTGCACATGTACTAGCAGGCGTAGAAAATCAAGTGAGTCGCTACCTCGTGAAAGATTTTGGGACATCCAAGTCCCCAAAATCGACTCGCAAACGCGACGACCTATTGTGCCCCAGACGCCCTGCGTCCGTGCCACTTCGCCACACCATCGCAAGCTCGGCGCTGGCTTCGTAGCACTCCCTCAAATGGCTGGACGGCGTGTTAGATGCCTACGCTGCATCCCCTCTGGCGCTAGCGCACGACGGGTATGCTACGAGCGGCGCACGCCTACTGGGGTCTACCAGCCTTCGCTTCGCTCTCCATGGCTGGCAGCGAACGTGAGAAAACAGCTTGTTATTTTACTGTACGTCATAACTGCCTCGTTGCTGCTTATCATGCATGACGCAGTAGCAGGAAGCATGGAAACCCTGATGATGCCGGGCAAGGTTATCGAGGGCCATGCGAAATATGAAGAGAAATGCAACAGCTGTCACCAGCCTTTCAGCAAGGAAAAACAGAGCACGCTTTGTCGAGACTGCCATAAAGAAGTCGATGCAGACATCATGAGCAGGCATGGTCTTCATGGACGTGCGGAGACAAGGGTAACCGAGTGCAGTCATTGTCATACAGATCATAAAGGCCGCAATGCGGATGTCATCCAGCTGGACAGAGAGACCTTTGACCATAACACCACAGATTATTCTCTCAAGGGTGCACACACGGTTACCCGCTGTGAAGCCTGTCATATTCAAGGAAAACTATATCGGGATACTCCGGCATCCTGTGTCTCTTGCCACGAAAAAGATGACATCCACAAGGGGGGGCTCGGTGAGAAATGCACTGATTGCCACACTGAACGCAGCTGGAGACGCTCGGAGTTTGATCATGACAAGACGGACTTCATTCTGCGTGAAAAACACACAGAACTGGACTGCAACAGCTGTCATGTTAACAAGCAATACAAGGACACAACGAAAGAGTGCCATGGTTGTCACCTGTTAAATGATGTGCATACAGGACGCTATGGAGAGCAGTGCAGCGATTGTCATTCAGAAAAGGCCTGGAACCATACACGCTTCGATCACCGACGCGACACCCGATATCCGCTGGAAGGAAAACATCGCAGAACAAAATGCGATGTCTGCCACAGCGGTAATCTCTATAAGGAAAAACTGGATACCGAATGTATCTCATGTCACCGCAATGATGATGAACATAGTGACCGCTACGGAAAGCAATGCGGATCCTGCCATACACCCAAAGACTGGGGAAAAACAAAGTTTGACCACGACAGAAAAACTGATTTTCCACTGCGAGGCAAGCATGATGAAGTGAGTTGCACCGCATGCCACAGGGGTGACGCCCATAACGAAAAACTCGAAACAAACTGCTACAGCTGTCATGCAGCTGACGATGTTCACAAGGGCGAGGAAGGACAACAGTGCCAGCAATGTCATGACGAGCAGAACTGGGGAGGAAAAATACGTTTCGATCATGATATGGCGAGTTTTCCGTTAATCGGCTTGCATGCAGTTGCCCCCTGCGAGGAATGCCATATTAATGCCGAATTCAAGACTGCAGCCAATGACTGCAATGACTGCCACCACCCGGAAGATGTTCACGAACAGCGGTTGGGGCTCAATTGCGAGAACTGTCATAACCCCAATGGCTGGTCATTATGGGAGTTTGATCACGATTCCCTGACAGAATTCCCACTTGATGGCGCACATGCAGGCATTGACTGTCTCTCGTGTCACGAAACCGAGGCCACGGATGGCATCGAACAGTCATCCTGGTGCGCTGATTGCCACCGCAAGGATGATGTACACGACGGGCAGTTCGGCAGAAATTGCGAGCGCTGCCATAACGCCGAGTCGTTTGACGCGGTACGGATCAGATAATGCCGCTGCGCGCACCTGCAACCAGTGTAAAACCGCCCTGGAATAACATGACATGAAGACTGACCTCTACACCCGCGTCTCACTCCCCGGTTATCAGCACCTGGCGCGGTTTATCGGGCTGGCCTTGCTGCTTTTTTTCCTGCTGACCCCGTTTGACAGCGCGGCCGCACAAAATGATGTGGAATTCGATCATTTTTCAACAGGCTTTCCGCTTGAGGGTGCTCATAAAAGAGCTGTGTGCACAAGTTGTCACCTGCGCGGCATATTTAAAGGAACTCCGCTTGCCTGCTCGGCTTGCCATAGCCAGGCAAGCATGATGGGCGGAGACAAGATACCTGAAGACCATATCAAGACGTTCCCGCTATGCGAGGAATGTCACACAGATCAATTCTGGAAACCACTTGTACGCATGAACCACGATATGGTTATTGGTTCCTGTTTCAGTTGCCATGATGGCGTAACAGCGACAGGCAAGATGCCTGATCACATTACCAGCAGCAACAGCTGCGATGACTGCCACACCACCAGTACGTGGCAGCGGGCAACCTTTGATCATGCCGACGTCACGCCCGGCACCTGTTTTACCTGCCACAATGGCAGCACCGCCACCGGTAAAACATCAAATCACATCCCGAGCGGCACCACCTGCGATGACTGCCACACCACCAGTGCCTGGACCCCGGCAGCCTTTGATCATGCCAGCGTCACAACTGGCACCTGCTTCAGCTGTCACGACGGCACCATAGCCACCGGAAAAACACCAAATCACATCCCGAGCGGTTCCACCTGCGATGACTGCCACACCACCAATGCCTGGTTCCCGGTAGCCTTTGATCATGCCAGTGTCACACCCGGCACCTGTTTTACCTGCCACAACGGCACTAATGCCACGGGCAAAAGATCAAACCACATCCCGAGCGGCACCACCTGCGATGACTGCCACTCCACCAGCGCCTGGTTCCCGGCAACTTTTGATCATGCCAGCGTCACACCCGGCACCTGTTTTACCTGTCACGACGGTGCCAAAGCCACCGGTAAAACATCAAATCACATCCCCAGCGGCACCATCTGTGATGACTGCCACTCCACCAATGCCTGGACACCTGCAACATTCGATCACAACACCGTGACCGGTAATTGCAGCAGTTGCCACAATGGCACCACCGCCACCGGCAAGCATACCGCCCACATTCAGACCACCGCGGTATGCGAGGACTGTCACGGCACCACGAACTGGGCACCGGTACTGCAGGTCGACCATACGGCTGTACTTGGCACCTGCTTCAGCTGCCACAAC
>DMKK01000140.1 GCA_003454335.1 Gammaproteobacteria bacterium
CTGGACAGGGTCAAGGTCAAGGGCAAGCATGAGCCGGTCACCATCTATGAACCGGTCGGTCTGTCTGACAGTGTTCCCGGCGAGTTGGCCAAAGAGGTTTTGGCAAGTGATACGGCCTTGAATCATTACTTCGCAGGTGATCTTGAAAAGGCCTATTCCGCTTTTCAGATACTGCAGGATGCTGCGCCGGAGCGCCGGCTGTTCGGCCTTTATCTGGAGCGCATTGCTGCGCTGCAGTCACAGGGTATCGGACCGGACTGGGATGGCGTATTTGAACATACCTCGAAGTAGTAATTTATTACTGGACTGAAAACGAGGTTGGCTTGCTCATCGAGCCATGGTTAAAGTCACCCAGCATCAGATCCTCGTTGGTGTCCCGTGCGTGAATTGTCCAGCTGTAAAGACCGCCTGATTCAATAAGTTTCTCCGGCAAGGTGAGCTCTGGCTCGGCAAGCAGTGTAGACGTATAAATCAGCTTGTTGTTGTCCCATTGGTCCCGGATGAATACCTGGTAAAAAGTTGCGCCGGGAATGGCTTGCCAGCTTAACTTTTCAGGGGGGGCCGGCAGTTCCTGTTTATCGCCGGGAACTTGCCCGCTGGCACGGCCCAGTTCCGAAATTATGACGTAGTCGCGCGCCCGGTGTACTTTGCCGTCATTCAGGGTGATGCTGGCAGCGTACCACCCGTCCCCTGCATTTGCCGGGATATCCAGCTGCTTGATGAAAACGCGTTTATCCGGACGGTCTTTTTTACTGATGGTGCGGTAACTGGAGAGATCAAGGCGGGTCAGCAGGCTGTTATCAGGGTAAAAGATTTCAATCTGCCGGATGTCGTCATATCCGGCCGTCGAGAACAGCGGCATGAAGAACAGCGGACGACCTGGCCAGTTGCAGACATGAATGTCAAAGAATCCGGCCATATTGTAATGTTTGTCACCCGGCCTGGCGGCCAGCGAAATTTTCGGAACGTGCAGGCAGAGGGCCAGCAGGGTAACGGTGGCGAGCAACCGTGTCCATAAGGCAGGTCGCCGGGTGCAGCTGCCCGGGTCTGTGCGGGTTTGTCTCATTTGTTGTTCTTCACAGAGAGCAATCTGAAATTCACCTCGCGAATCCTCAGGGACATGCTGCGCAGCATCCCGATGCTGATGTCCGGGTAACTTTGGATGAGTCCCCGCAGGCGTGTTTTTTCCAGGGTTAATACCGTGGCATCTTCAAGTACGTGGGCCGTAGCAGAGCGGGGCAGGTCATCCAGCAGATTCATCTCACCGAAGGTGTCACCATGCCCAAGCATGGCAATATAGTTCTCGCTGCCGGGGTCCTTGTCAATGCTGATGCCGATCTTGCCCGAGACAAGTATATACAGGTGATCGCCCTGGTCATCGATTTCGAATATGTGGTCACCGGCAAAGTACTCCTGCTTCTCCAGTGACTGCGCAACCATACGCAGATCATCGGTGCTGACCATTGAGAAGACCGACGATTGCTTCAGCAGCAGCAGGCGGTCAAAGATATCAGGCATGTTTTTTTCCTGTCTCCGCGGGTTGCAGCGCCTGTCTGCCACACTGGCTTAACCAGCTATTGCCATGGTCGGCACACCAGCGCAGGACGTCGTCTGCACCGGCAAAGAATTGTCCCTTGTGTCCAAAATCTCCGCCGGCAGCTCTCTGCAAGGCATCACTCAGGTTGCTGATCATGGCGCCCTTGTCGAGATTCCCCAGTGCTTCGCAGGCATTGGCAATATGGCGTGCATCGCCGCTTGAGAAACCGGCATGGATGATCCTGATCGTTTCCCTGTCATACAGGGACTCAAGTGCCAATAGTACCAGTTCTATGGTCTGGTCGAGTTGTTCCCTGAGCGTGTACTGTAGCAGGGAGCGGGCAGCGTTCCCGGTATCCCTGTCAGCGTTTTCCAGTGTGGTGAGTGCATCCTGCAGCAACAGTATTTCCCCGGACTTGCTGCGCGCGATTTCCTCGAATACAGATCCTGGCAGGTGCGCGTCCATGAGTGACGTCAGTAACGCCTGCTGGGCACGCAGGCTGGCCTGGTTTCCGGAGATCCATTCCAGTGCACATTCCTGGTAATCTCCTGAAACGGACCGCAGCATGTCAATACCCGTTTCCCGTACTCGCATATGGCCGTCCCCTATGGCTTGCAGGATCAGGCTGCTGCACTGGTCACCCTTGATCAGGTGCAGACAACCGACGGCGGCCTGACGCATGTCCGGGTCCTCGCTGGAAAGATTGTGTATAACAGCCGCAATGATGTCCGGTGAGACGCGCTCTTGCCAGTGATGCAGGCCCTGCAATGCACACAGTACAGTGTGTTTGGAAGTGTCGGCAAGCAAAGCGGTGAAGGCATCCAGGTAGTCAGATAACAAAGTCTGCTGTTCCTGTCCGGAGAGCAGGGCGAGGTCAGGAATATTATCCATGGATGCCTGGCGTGAAGTCGTGTCTGACGCTAACAGTGTTTGCCATGATGTCATTGCCCTGTCGAGACAATCGTGGGCGTCAGGATAGCGCAGGGCCGCATGGATGGCTGCCGACTGGAGGCGGGGATTGTTGCTGTCCAGCTGTGTGATGGCAGCGGCGATTGTTTGCTGATCGCCTTTTTTCAACAACAGTCGCATGACTGTTGCCTTCAGATGCAGGTCGCCATGCTCGCCAAGCCTGCGTAATTCATCTGCATGTGCAGCCAGTTCAAGCGGGGCCAGCATGTTCAGGATTCGATCTGCTGTGGCATTTTCCATGCTGCTGGCACGTTTCAGGATAGCTTCCACCGCTTTTTCCGGAAAAGAACCGGCGAGGATTCTCGCAAAGGCAACTGCCACTTCTGCATCGGGGTGATTGAGGCCCTGCATGATCTCATCCAGCGTTTTGTCTCCGCAACCCTGCAAGTCCGAGTACATATGCTTGTCTGGCAGGAACAGGCGTTCCTTCAGGGTGGTTAGCAGCGTTCCGACATACGCCTTGTTCATTTGCCGGCTGTATAACAGGTACAGGCCGGCGGCGAGGATGCCGGGAACCAGAAAATAGACAGGACTATCCAGATGCTGCATTACTATCAGTAATACTCCGCACAGCATTAATGCCAGCGGCAGCACCAGCGCAATCGACATGGCACGTGCCCGACCCTGCATGTAGCCAGGGAGGACATTAAAGAACATGCTTCTGACCGGGTTTCTGAAGGCTGGCATGAGGGCGTCCTTGTTGAAGCTGCCAAGCATGGCGGACGGCAGGGAAAAACTGAATGTCAGGAAGGTCAGGCAGACCACGGTGGTCCACGGAAATAACAGGTTGATGGTGCGTACACCAAAATGACTGATTGCCCGGTTGGTAACAAACAACTGTAAAAACAGCGCGACGGCACTGGTTGTAGCCGTCAGCAGACCAAAAAACCGCGTCAGGCTTTCTTCTGTGTCAAATGTCTGGGTGTAAATACGGTTGGCGCTGTAACAGAGGATGTAGAAGGACAGTACCATGAAAAACAGTGCCAGCGACGAGGCGCGCAGCAGGCTGGATCGATAGGTGAATTTAACACCCTGGTGTATCTGTTCAACACAGTCCTGCAACATATTTTGTGATTTCTTCGGGGCACGGAAATGGGTGGAAGCACCATGGCGTTTGTGCCTGACAATGATGACGACCGCGCCTGTTATCAATAAGCCGCACCAGAGCAGTAGCAGGTTCTGGGTGCCGAATACCGGGGCGGCAACGACCAGCAACAGTCCGCCGGCAATGGTGCCAAGCTGGGCGCCGGCATAGATCAGTGGCGTCAGGCGTTTGGCTTGCATGGTGTTCATGTTCTGGTTCATATAAAGCGCTGCATGTACCAGCAGTACTTCGGAAGCGACTTCATAGATGAGGTAGTAGGCCGGGTAAATCAGGGTGTTGTTGCTCGCCGACATGGCAAACCAGCTGGCGAGGACCAGCACAATCAGGGTGGCAAACAGTGCACGGAAGAATTTTTCTGCGGGGATACGGTCGGCAAAGGCGGCATACACCATGCTGACGGCTGCCAGCAGCATGCTCTGTACGATGTACATCAATGGCAGGTATTCAATGCCCAGCCGCTTCAGGAACAGGGCATCTGCGGTGCTGCGTCCAATGGCCATGCCGGCACTGACCAGCATGAAGAAAAACAGGAAGTACAGTACATTGCCGCGTTCTCCCGGCTGGATAAGCAGCTTTCTCTCAAGTTGGTTTATCATGCCGGGCGCTGTTTGCGAGTGCCTGCTAGAACGGGAGTACCTTCATGGGCTTCGCCATCTGGTGCATGTTGGCCGCCATGCCACCTACCGTCCGGTTCATGTCGTTGAACTGGTTGTTCAGCACCTGCATGCTGTTTGCCATGTTTAATACATTGCCGTTCATGTACTCAATTTGTTCAACCATGGCATGCAGGTCAGTCCGAAGCAGACCAAGGTTGGAGTCCATGCTGCCGACAGAGTCGTTCAGGGCCGGCATGACGGTGATGTGATCAGTGAGCCGGAGCAGTGTTCTCTCTACCTGGATTATGGTGCCGGCCACGGTGGTAAAGCTGTTTTCCATGTTACTCATATTGCCTGACATTGATGTCATGTGTGTGGTGATATTCGAGAAATCCTTGGTCAGGATGAAGATCAGGTAGAACAATGCCAATCCAAGTATCGACAGGGCGGTCATACCAAAACGGATGATTTGCGTGGTACGCCGGCCAATGCGGATGCTCAGCTGTTCCCGGTATTCCATGCCCTGGCGAAAATCATCCAGTGCACGCTCTACCATCCCGGCTATTTCTTTCTGGGCATTGTTGTTATCCATGGTGTAACTCCCGGCCTGGCAAGTTCCCGGCCATTATTATGTTAGTTTGTGAGTCGTGTTATAGAGTCTTGTTGCCAGAACCTTGTTCAGGTTCCTGAATACCTTTGTTGCGATGTAGGGATAGCGTCGGCTGAGCCGGTCGAGGTTGTTCTGGGTCAGGCATAACAGGCGACTGTCTTCGGCAACGTCGACATCAGCCGTACGCTTTTCGTAGAACAGGCCTGCTTCCCCGACGACGTCACCACGCTCGTGTGTCGCCAGTTGTATGCGTCCGTCTTCTCCCTCGATGGACGTGAGCAGCTTTCCTTCTATGACGACATACATTTCAGACGCGCTGTCACCGGCGCTGATGATGCGCTTGCCCTGCGGTACCCTGACAATCCTTGCCATCAGTGCAACAATCCTGGCCTGGGATGCCCTGAGTCCCTTGAGCAGCGGAATCGATTCCTGCGGGTTCTCGCCGAGGTCGAGTGTCAGTGCGTCCCAGAGGGTGGTGAAACGCACACTGGCGCAGAGGGCAGGGGTCAGCAGAAAGTCACTGAACCAGGCGATGGCCAGGGCGTAGGATGCCATCAGTCCCACATGGGCCTGCATGCGCAGTTCACTGGTCATTAATACCAGGAAGCCCAGACAGAGACCGATGGACGTGAGAGTAACCGGTCTGCCGACGGCCTTCATGGCGAGTAATGTGGCTTTCCTGTCGTTTGCATGGCGGTGGACTTCCCGGTTAAAACGCGAGAAATAGTGGATGGTATCGTCAATTGCGATGCCGAGTACCATGGGAGCAATCAGGCTGGTGCTCGGGTTCAGACTGATGCCGAAGAAGCCCAGGGAACCAAAGTAAACGGCAACCGGGATGATGTTTGGTATCAGGGCAATGGCACCGATTTTCGGGGACATGAACATCACGGTCAGTATGGCGTAGACGAATACCAGTGCGAGCGCAATGCTCCTGGCCTGACCGATGATAATGTTTGTGAGCGTTTCGCTGATGAGTACCGGGTTGCCGGTTATGACCGGGGTAAGGTGTTCCGGAAGCTGCGCAAGCCTCGGCTGTATGCGTTCAAGCAGTTCGGACATTTTGTCTGAATTGATCACCCTGGACCGGACCACCAGATTGGCTGTTCTAAAACGGGTGTCGATAATGCTGTCGAGTTCCTCGCTGGAACTGAGGAACAACAATTGTGTAATCAGACGTTTGTTGTCCGGTATCTTGTGGAAGGCCGGGTCGTTGTTGTGAAATGCCTGGTTTACCAGCATCAGGTAATCAGCGACAGAAACAGTGCTGCCAACCTCGGGCTGTTGTTCCAGCCAGCCCTGCAGTTCTGTCAGTATTTCAAGGTTGCGCGGGTCCTTGAACGTGTCTGTATGGGTGCCTTCAATAACGATATAGAAATGGTTGGCGCCACCGAGCTTGTCATTAACAATGTTAAAGCCCTTGCGGACATCGGAGTCACTGGCGAAATTGGTAATGGACTCTGTGCTGACATGGATTTGTGTCATGCCGACTACGGCAAGCAGAAAAACAATGCCGAAGGCCACAAAGATCTTGCGCTGGTGATTCAGATCAAACAGTGCGATCCGGTCAACAAAACGGTCAAATCCCCTGCCGCATATGGGGCTGTCGGGCATCGCGGGAACAGCGGGGTTACGGTCGAACAGCTTCAGCAGGGCAGGAGTGAAGGTGATCGAGAGGACGGTAATATAAACCACGCCAATCGCCGCGAAGATGCCAAACTCCTGTACCGCACTGATCGGGTTGGTCATCATTGCAATGAAGCCGGCAATGGTTGTCAGTCCTGTGAGCATGACCGGCAGTGTCATGTGCTTCAGTGTCCGGGTGATTATTGTATTGTTCGGGTCCGGTTTATGTCTCTGCTGGTGGTATTCGGATGTCACATGGACCGCATAGGATAATCCCAGGATCATTAACAGCGGTGGAACCAGTACCGAGATCATGCTGAGGGAATAGCCAAGTGCCGAGATGGTGCCGAGGGTCAGGATGACGCCGATACCTACAGTCAGCAGGGGGGCAATAACGCCCATCAGGGTGCGAAAGGAAGCTGCCAGTACGATAGCAAGAATGACCGTGATCAACGGTGGTGTCCAGATCAGGTCGTCAACCAGCAGGTCAACCATGGCGAACTTGAAGTAGGGCGACCCTGTCATGAAGACTTCATTGTTGCCCTGTTCCTCCTCCACGATGCGGGTGATTTCTTCATGTATGCCGCCACTGATATATTCACTGTCCGAGATATCATGGAAATAGACAACCAGTGCCGTTGCTTCCGCATCTTTTGAAATCAGATTGCCCGAATAGAGCGGGTTGCCAAGCATGCGTGCTTTTATTTCTTCGCGGCTTGCAGCGCCGTCTTCCAGTTCTGTGCTGAATGGCGAGATATCAAGTCCGCCGTCAATGCTGCGAATGTCCACGGCATTGGCAAGTGATAACACGTGGTGCACAGCATCGATGTTCTCGATGCGTTCGGTAATCCGGCTGACGGGATCCATCGTGTCAGCGGTAAAAACGTCATCGGAAGCAAATGTAATAATGAGTGTTTCATCACTGCCGAACAGTTGCCGGGTCTTGTCGTAGAACTGTTTCGCCGACATGTTTTCCGAGAACAGCCGATTTGCGGACGGGTCGATATTGAGCCGCATCGCGCCCGTGAGGGGGTCAATGATGGCTGTCAGGGCGAGTGCGGACAGGGCCAGGCACACGAACAGGACAAGCCCCGTATAGCGCGAGACCAGCTCGGAAATTTTATTGATGATGCCCATCAATCGTTCAGTAGGGAGGGTGCTTCTTTCTGCTTCAGTTGTTCAGGGTCGAATAGCTCGTCATCCAGAGGAATGTCAGTGATGATTTTCTGGATAACCATTTGTGTTTCTGTCTTGTCGCGAACATCGCGCATGAGGAATTCACGCGGGACATGGATGTCCCCCGCTGTTTTTATTGCGGCCGGGTCAATGGTCATGGTCTTGCGCAGCTGGTGCCCGCGTTCATAGAGATCTGTTTTCAGTGCGACGCAGGTTTCAATGTCAATGTAGGTGGATATTTTCTCATAGCCGGAATTGTCATCGGGGTAACTGTTCACAACATATACAGGACGACCGGCCAGCACTTCGTCGGGATATTGCTCGGCTTTCAGGTCTGTCAGGATGCCATGCAGCCGTTCATAATCTTCATAGGAGAAGTCTGTGCCCAGTATCGAACTCGATATGCGCTTGGAGGTGACTTTGTGCACCATAAGCAGACCGGGCATATAGATGTACATGTCATTCTGCGGTTCATTTTCGATAATCAGGAAGCGGGCGCCACGGACATCCAGGGGTTCGTTAAAGTGCATCAGTATTCTTGAGCGGTTGTCCGGGAAGCGCTTCCAGTATACGTTCGCCTGCATTACCTGCTCATAGCCACTGCGATCGCGCGCACGCAGTTCGATGGCCTGTGCCGAGGTTGATTCCGGGGTGTTTTTCTCCAGGCAGGATTTGACGACTTCCGGTATTTCTGCCGCGGGAGTCGGTGTCATTTGCAGCGACAGAAAAACTAGCAGGAAAAGTCTGATCATGGTCGATGGTTCTCTATTCTTATCTTTAAAAGTCAATATGTTATATCGTTAACTGGAGAATGGCAATTAAATGGCTGAAGGCAGCCGCAGCTGATGGCAGCAGGCGCTGGATACGGTGGAATATAGATATATGCTAACATACAGGTTTCACCTGTGGCGGCCGACAGTGTTTCTTTGGCCGGATATACAGCGGCCGGTCGCGAAGATCCTTGCGGGCAGCAAGAACCATGGCCGATTTGATCGGTCCCAAGGGAATAGCGGGCGTAAAATCGACAAATTAATCTACACTGTTAACAGATGAACACGAACTTTCAGAAAATGAAAAACAACAACTCCATACTTGGCCTGCTGTTCTGGTGCCTGCTGTTGATGATCAGCAGGCCAGGTATGGCGGCGCAGGGGCCTGTCGAAGTGCTGCAGTCAATGACCTTCACCCTGGAA
>DMKK01000160.1:0-3271 GCA_003454335.1 Gammaproteobacteria bacterium
TCTGCAGCTGCTCGAAGGCCTTTAGCTGCGGATTGTCTTCACTGAAAAAGACCCGGTAATCGGTTTTGAAGGAGATGAATTGCAAACCGCTGGCAGCGGCCGCAACCAGAACAAGTGTTGTGACCAGGATCAGGTAACGCCAGCGAACCAGCCACTCGGCATATGCTTTGCCCATATCAAATTCCTTTTTATTCGTATATTACTGGCACTGGATTTGTAACCCCGGGGCAAGCGGCCTAGAATGCAGGCCCACGTGCACGACAGGCGGGAAGCCTGCCCTTGCGGCAAAACATAATCAGGAACCGGGGGGCTGTCTGAGGACAGCCTCCCGGGGATAATACAGGAGATCAACCGAATGAGTGCAATCAGAATGCAGTTTTTATTGGTAGCAGGGCTGATCCTGGTCGGAATCTGGCTGACCGGGTTTAATAACGTACACTGGTTCCTCTATGTACCGGTCGCGGCCCTTGCCTTCGCCGGTATTACCGGGATCTGTCCTGGCTATATCATCCTCCAGAAGCTGGGGTTTAAAGCCCCGGTAATTGGCAACAAGCTCTGATATTGACCTGCAGGTACGAAACAGTCCCGGGGTACTATGATCAACATGGTCCCCGGGACTGACCGCGACTCTTAATTTATCTACCGAATGACCAGCACAGCCCGTCCTGCTGATAGCGGCGCTACCAGCAGCAGCATACTGACCCCCTCAACTCCTGCAGGACATAACCGGCAGGTGTGGACCGGCCTGAACGGTGACAGTCTGCCACTGGCGATTGCAAACCTGACACAGAACCATACCGGCCTGGTTGTTGCCATCACACCGGATATGCAGTCAGCTGAATTACTGCAGGATCAGGTTGAATATTTCTCGGCACACAGGCGTTTTCAGGTAAGCACCCTGCCGGACTGGGAAACCCTGCCCTACGACAAATTTTCGCCACATCCGGATATTATTTCCGCAAGGCTTGCGACGCTCTACGGGCTGACAGACATGCAGCGTGGACTGCTGATCGTTTCGGTGCCGACCCTGCTGCAACGCCTGCCACCAAGTGAATACATTTATCAAAACAGTCTGATATTGAATACCGGCGACACGCTCAGGATCGACGCCATGCGTACCCGCCTTGACAGTGCCGGCTACCGCCCTGTCTCACAGGTAATGGAACATGGTGAATTCGCGGTGCGCGGATCATTGCTCGATATCTACCCGATGGGCAACAGCCAGCCATTCAGGATCGACCTCTTTGATGAAGAGATCGATTCCATCCGGACTTTCGACTGTGACAGCCAACGTTCCCTGGAGACAGTCAAGTCGATCCGCATGTTGCCGGCACGTGAATTTCCGATGCATGAGGAGGCGATACGCCTGTTCCGCAGACGTTTTCGTGCGGCCTTTGCAGGTGATTCCCAAAATTGTCCGGTCTACCGCGAGGTCAGTCAGGGGAATGCGCCGGCTGGAATCGAATATTATCTGCCCCTGTTCACCGAGAACACCAGCACCCTGTTTGACTATCTTCCCGGGAACGCCTGCCTGTTGCAGCTGGATGCAACGGATATCGCCAGCGAGAACTTTCTTGAACAACTTCAGGAACGCTATGAAGCGCGGCGTCATGACGTTGAACGGCCTATACTGGCACCGGAACAGCTGTTTATAGATCACCAGGAATTACAGGCCCAACTAAAGAATTACCCTTGCATCGCGAACAGCCTGTTCACGGGAACAGGGTCGCCCTGCCCGGTTGTCGACTACCGTGTCAGCGTACCGGGCGACGTCAGGATCAGAACCCGCGGCAAGCAGCCGGCTGTTGCCTTGCAGACGTTTATTGACAGTTTTCCGGGGCGCATCCTGATTACCGCCGAGTCAACCGGCCGCCGCGAAACACTGCTGGACCAGTTGCACGGTTTCGGGCTGCGGCCTGCGCCGGTCCCGGACTGGGAGTCTTTCCTGACAACAGACGCTGCCCTGAGCATCACCGTCGCGCCGCTGGAAGTCGGCCTGGTACTGGATTCACCACCACTGGCTGTTGTTACGGAAACCGCCCTGTTCGGCGACCATGCACGCCAGACACGGCGCAGAAAACCCGCGCGTGACCCGGCAAGCATAGTCAGGAACCTGACTGACCTGGAAGTCAATGCCCCCGTTGTGCACGAGGAAAACGGTGTGGGGCGTTATCTGGGGCTGGAGTCCATCAAGGTCGGTGATATCGAGACCGAATATCTCGCCCTTGAATATGCCGGTGGTGACAAGCTTTATGTACCCGTTGCCTCCCTGGCACTGGTGAGCCGCTATACCGGCGCATCGCCTGAAAATGCACCCTTGCATAAACTGGGTAGCGACCAATGGGAACGTGCCCGTAAAAAGGCGACCAAGCGCATTCATGATGTGGCCGTTGAATTGCTGGACATCTATGCACGCCGCGCTGCTCGCAAGGGATATGCCTACACCGCGCCGCAGGAGGAATACCGGGCCTTTGCGTCCACCTTTCCTTTCGAGGAAACACCGGACCAGGAAGAGACGATCCGGGTGGTGCTGGAAGATATGGAATCCGCTATGCCAATGGACCGACTGGTTTGTGGCGATGTAGGTTTTGGCAAGACCGAAGTCGCCATGCGTGCTGCCTTTGTTGCCGCGCAGGATGGCAAGCAGGTCGCGATACTGGTGCCGACGACACTCCTCGCCCAGCAACATTATCAGAACTTTTGTGATCGCTTCTCCGAGTGGCCAATTCGTATAGAGCTGTTGTCACGGTTCCGCTCGGGCAAACAGACCGACAGCATTATGGCCGCACTGCAGGCAGGTACGATTGACATTGTGGTCGGCACGCACAAACTGTTGCAACCCACCGTTAAATACAAACGTCTTGGCCTGTTGATTATCGATGAAGAACACCGCTTCGGTGTGCGGCAGAAGGAAAGCATCAAAAATCTGCGCTCTGAAATCGACATCCTGACATTAACCGCAACACCGATTCCCCGCACCCTCAACATGTCACTGTCGGGGATGAGAGATCTGTCGATTATTGGCACGCCGCCGGCCCAGCGACTGGCGGTCAAGACCTTCGTTTGTGAATGGGACCGGGAAACGCTGCGCGAAGCCTGTCTCCGGGAAATCAAGCGTGGCGGCCAGATATATTTCCTGCACAATGACGTTGCCTCAATCGACCGCATGGCCGTCGAGCTTGCCGAAATCATACCGGAAGCTGGCATTGAAATTGCCCATGGTCAGATGCGTGAACGTGAGCTTGAAAAAGTGATGCTGGATTTTTATCAC
>DMKK01000160.1:3340-5339 GCA_003454335.1 Gammaproteobacteria bacterium
GACAAACTCGGCCTGGCGCAGCTGCACCAGTTGCGCGGCCGTGTTGGCCGTTCGCATCACCGTGCCTATGCCTACCTGCTGATACCACCGGAGCGCGCCATGAGTGCAGATGCCCGCAAGCGACTGGCGGCAATAGCATCCATGGAAAATATCGGTGCCGGCTTCACCCTCGCAACCCATGACCTCGAGATCCGGGGTGCAGGTGAATTACTTGGCGAAGATCAGAGCGGGCAGATCCATGAAATTGGCTTCTCCCTGTATATGGATCTGCTGGAGCGGGCGGTAAAGGCACTGAAGGAAGGCCGCAGCCCGAACCTTGACCAGCCACTGCACCAAGGCCCCGAGATTGACCTGCTGGTCCCGGCGCTGCTTCCCGATGACTATATTTATGACGTCCATACCCGCCTGGTCCTCTACAAGCGCATTGCCGGCGTGGAAACCGAACAGGCTCTGCGTGATCTTCAGGTAGAGCTGATCGACCGCTTCGGAATCCTGCCGGATCCGGCAAAGAACCTGTTCAAGATTGCTGAACTCAAGTTGCTGGCGGCACCTATGCGCATCAGGAAGATAGAGATTGGCACCGAAGAAGCCCGTATACTGTTCGATGACGAGCCGAATATTGACACCGGGGCATTGATTGAACTGATACAATCAAAACCACAGCAATACCGTTTTGAGGGGGGCAGCAAGCTGCGGATTTATGGTGACTTCCCGACTAGCGAAGTACGGTTCGGCGTTGTCTCGGAATTGCTTGGACTACTTGCTCTCAGCCCGACGGGCTCCTAGTGCTCTTTGTCACCTGATAATGATGAATATCATGGCCACGGAATCCACGAAAGGACACGGAAAAAAGTCTATTAATGCTTTTATATTTCCGTGTTTTTCCGTGGATTCCGTGGCCATTAGTTAAAAACCGGCTACCCGGTTGTGTTGTTCTACCCCTGCGTTCAAAAGGTTTTAATATGTCATTAAGAAACAAATTACACGGGATTGCCAGTCGTGCATTCCTGTCCTGTCTGGCATTGGGTCTTGTCGGTAGCGCGCCTGCGTTTGCCGTACAGAGTTACGATGTTGAAATCGTTGTTTTTGCATACCGGCACCCCAGTGATAACGGGGAGCAGTGGCCCACGTCCTTACCGGAAGAGGCAGATCCTGCCGGTGTCTACAGTAGCGATCAACCCCGCGAACTTTCTGTCGGCGCCTACCGGCTGAATCGCATCAGTAATGGACTGCGCCAGTCAAGCGATTATGCTGTTCTGTTTCACAAGGCATGGCGCCAGCCTGCTTACAACAGTGCCAACGCTGTTGGATTACCGGTACACACAGTCGCGGGAAATGGCGGGAACAGCCTCGCAGGCAGTGTCCGGCTCATTCGTGAACGCTTTCTGCACCTGGATGCCGACCTGTTAATGCTGTCCGGAAACAGCAGCGGTGCGGTCCTTGATATAGATGCACCGTATGCTAGCCCGCAATTTGAACTCAGGGAGAAGCGGCGCATCAAGAGCAATGTCGTACACTATTTCGACCACCCGCATTTCGGCATGATCGCGCTGGTTACGCCTTATGTTTCTCCTGAAGAAGCTCAGCAAATAATTGCAGAAGAGGCCAAGGAAGAAATACCGGAGGTAACACCTGTTACGGTACCATTACCGGCTGATGACCAGCTGACGCGCTAACAAGCCGCCGGTGTTTCACCCAATGTTTCACTTAGTATAGCCCTGACTGCACCCATGCCTGCAGTCAGGTTGCTCTCAATCTCCCGCATCTCGATCGGGCCGTCTGCACGCCCTGCCGCATAGTTAACGGAGACTGCGATCACGGCATAACACAGCCCCAGTTCACGCGCGATGGATGCCTCCGGCATGCCTGTCATACCAACAATATGGCAGCCATCGTTTTCCATTTTGTTTATTTCTGCGGCTGTTTCCAGTCGCGGCCCCTGGGTTGCTCCGTAGGTAGCAGTCGTCGCAATATCGATGCCTGTACTAGTAGCGGCAGC